>NZ_JAALDX010000154.1:19536-24773 GCF_014145095.1 Dietzia sp. SLG310A2-38A2
CGACAAGGAAGCGCTCGGTGTGGGTGGCGGAGGCGAAAGGTACGACGGACCCGGGGGCGAAGGTGGGCAGGGCGGACTTGCTGGTGGTGATGGTGACCGCCAGCCGCCCGTGCCCGGTGAACACGCCGCCGACGCCGACTTCGGGTCCGGTCGACTGGACCGTGTGCACACCCCTCGCATCGGTGTCGATGTTGTGCCACTCCACGGTCGCGGAGTTGAACGGGAACAGGGTGGCTGAGAAGTCGAACGAGCCGACGGGCTGGTCGAGGTCTCTGGCGTTCGCGCTCAGCGCCTGGTGGAAGCGCTCGTCGCCGCCCAGCTTGCACGTGGTGAAGGCACCGAAGCGGATGGTGTGCTCACCGCCCAGCGGGTACGGCATACGGACGTCCCAGGCCGGCGAGTGGTGCCACACCTGGGCTGAGGCCGCGGGTGCGAGTGCCACGGCTGCTCCCCCGGCGAGCAGGACGGCCGCACAGGTCAGGGCGGCTTGTCGACGGATCATGGTCATGGCTTGCTCCTCGTCCCGCGCTGCCCTCGATGCACTGTCGTCGGGTGCATCCATATCTGGTCATCGACCGGGGCCCGCTGATCGTTAGCCGTGTGGGCCGTTAGCTGTGGGGGCGCCGTCGAGTGGTGTCCGCGTCCGGCGAGACCGGAGGTCAGTCCTCGAAGTCGCTGAGTCTCCGTGGCGCCATGACGACCCGCGCGGAGTTGAGGATCGCGAGTACGTCGATGACCTCCTGCGCAATCGCCCCCGCGAGAGGGCTGAGCAGACCGAACACCGCCAGGAGCATCCCGATCACGGAGGCGGCCATCCCGCCCACCGCCGACTGCAACGCGATCCGGCGCATGCGCGCCCCGATGTGGAGGAGGTCGTCGAGCCTCTCCAGGGAGGACTCCAGCACCACGGCGTCGGCGGCCTCGGCGGTGACGTCGGAGGTGGAGCCGAAGGCGACCCCGGCTGAGGCGGCCGTCATCGCGGGGGCGTCGTTGATCCCGTCGCCGAGGTACAGGGTGGGACCCGCCGCCGTGCGCTCGCGGACGATCGCGAGTTTGCCCTCGGGGCTGATCCCGCCGTAGACCTCCCGGATTCCCACCCGGTCCGCCAATCGGCGGACCTCGGCTTCACGGTCACCGGAGATGATCATCATCCGTGTGACGCCGTGCGCGCGCGGGAGGTGCGCGATGAAATCGGCCGCGGTGGCACGTGGTTCGTCACGGAAACGCAGGGTCGCGGCGTACTGGTAGTCGACGAGGACGACCGACTCCATCCCCGTCTCGGTCACCGGGAGGAGGTCGATCGCATCGGGATCGACCTCGGCGAGTCCGCGACGGTTGGTCAACCGGACGAGACGTCCACCCACCTCGCCGACCAGTCCGGCACCGGGCTTCTCCGAGACGGAGGTGGGGGGCGGAGTCCCGAGGTTGCGTTCTGCGGCCGCTTCGACGACAGCTCTGGCGAGCGGGTGTCGGGAGTAGACCTCGACCGCCGCGGCGGCGGCGAGCACCTCGTCGGGATCGGTCCCGGGCCTCACGACGATCTCCGTGAGCACCGGACGCCCGTAGGTCAGCGTGCCGGTCTTGTCGAACATCATCGTCTCGACCCGACCGACGTCCTCGAGCATCGCCGGATTCCGGATGATGATGCCGCGCTTGGCGGCCAGCGAAATGGCGCCGATGATCGCGACGGGGACCCCGATGAGGAGCGGACACGGTGTCGCGACCACCACCACCGCGAGGAAACGGGTCGGATCGCCGGAGATCGCCCAGCCGAGGACACCCAGCGCCAGCGCGATGAGCGTGTACCAGGCGCCGAGGCGGTCGGCGAGGCGACGCATCGGGGGCCGGTTCTCCTCTGCTTCCCGCAGCACGCCGACGATCTGCGCGTAACGGGAATCCGCCGCCACCCGCTCGGCGCGGATGGTCAGTGGTGACTCGCCGTTGATAGCGCCGGAGAGCACCTGTGAACCGGGTGACTTGGGTACGACGTACGGTTCGCCGGTGAGGTAGGACTAGTCCATCGCGCCTCTGCCCTCCGCCACCTCGCCGTCGACGGGGCACAGTTCGTGGGGCAGGACGAGCACCAGGTCGTCGACGCGGACCTCTTCCGCACGGAGGTCGTCGACGCCCTCGGAGGGGGAGGATCCACGGAGGCGGTGGGCGATCGCAGGGCTGCGCCGCGCGAGGGCGTCCAGAGTGGCCGACGCCCTCCGGGACGCCGCGGCCTCGAGAGCCTCTCCGCCGGACAACATGAGGACGACAATCGCGGCCACCAGCCACTCGCCCAGGACGACCGCGGTGACGATCGACACCGCGGCCAGCAGGTCGGCCCCGCCCGCGCTCCTCACCGCGGACCGGAGGACCTCGACGATGAGCGGGATCCCGCCGACCACCACCACCGCGATCAGGGGCGCGCGGATCACCCACTCCCCTGTGGCGGAGCCGCCGGGCCCGCTGATCGCCCGGGCGAGCAGATGGACCACGATCGCCAGGACGGTGGAGATCGCCAGTACGCCCTGGCGCGAGGCGACGAACGTACGCAGCGCCCCGTCCCGGCCGATGTCCATCCATTGATCATCACCCGGCAGGGCAGCCTCTACCAGCAAGGAGAGGCTGCCCTGGGTGCTCGGGTCACACGTTGAAGTACTTGGCCTCCGGGTGGTAGAGCACGAAGGCGTCCGTCGACTGCTCGGGGTGGAGCTGCAGTTCCTCCGAGAGTTCGACTCCGATGCGTTCCGGCTCCAGCAGGTCCACCACGACCTTGCGGGACTCCAGGTCCGGGCAGGCACCGTAGCCGAAGCTGTAGCGGGCTCCCCGGTACTTGAGGTCGAAGTAGTCGTGGATGGTGTCGGGGTCCTCGTCCGAGACCGCGCCCTCGGGCAGGCGCAGTTCGTCGCGCACCCGCCGGTGCCAGAACTCGGCCAGCGCCTCGGTGAGCTGGACCGACAGGCCGTGAACCTCGAGGTAGTCGCGGTAGTTGTCCGCGGCGAACAGCTCGTTGGCGAAGTCCGCGATCGGGGTCCCCATGGTGACGAGCTGGAAGGGCAGGACGTCGACGGTCCCCTCGGCCTCGCACCGCTCCTTGGAGGCCAGGAAGTCCGGGATGCTCAGGAACCGTCCCCGCTGCTGGCGGGGGAACGAGATCCGGTGCAACACCTCGGCGTCCGGACGGGGCTCGGCCAGCACACAGATGTCCTCGCCCTCCGAGTAGGCCGGGAAGTATCCGTAGACCACAGCGGAGTGGGCCAGGATCCTCTCGGTGGTGAGACGATCGATCCACGAACGCATGCGCGGCCGGCCCTCGGTGGCGACCAGCTCATCGTAGTCGGGGCCGTCCCCGCTGCGGGTGCCGCGAAGCCCCCACTGCCCGAAGAACAGCGCACGCTCGTCGAGGTGACCGACGTAGTCCGCCACGGGGATGCCCTTGGCGATCCGCGTCCCCCAGAAGGGCGGGGTGGCGATCGGCTGGTCCGCCGCGACGTCCGACCTCTCCGGGACCACGACGGGCTCGGCCTCGGCGGCCCGCTTGGCGGCGATCCGCTCGCTGCGGGCCCGGCGCTCGCGCCGTTCCGCGGCCTTGGCCGACGCATCCGAGGACTCGGACATGGGCACGCCGGTCCGCTTGGCCGTCATCACCTCGTCCATGAGGCGCAGTCCCTCGAACGCGTCGCGGGCGTAGAACACCTCGCCCTGGTACATCCCGGCGAGATCCACCTCGACGTAGGCGCGCGTGAGGGCGGCGCCACCCAGAAGGACCGGGAAGTCGCCGGCGATGCCCTCGGAGTTCAGCTCCGCGAGATTGTCCTTCATCACCACGGTCGACTTGACCAGGAGGCCGGACATGCCGATCACGTCCGCCTTGTGCTCCCGGGCCGCCGAGATGATGTCGGCGATCGGCTGCTTGATGCCGATGTTGACCACGTCGTACCCGTTGTTGGACAGGATGATGTCCACGAGGTTCTTGCCGATGTCGTGGACGTCGCCCTTCACCGTCGCCAGGACGATGCGGCCCTTGCCGTCCTCGTCGCTGGCCTCCATGTGGGGTTCCAGATGGGCGACCGCGGTCTTCATGGTCTCCGCGGACTGCAGGACGAACGGCAGCTGCATCTGGCCGGAGCCGAACAGCTCGCCGACCGTCTTCATGCCGCTGAGCAGGTGGGTGTTGATGATCTCGAGCGGGGGGATCTCCGCCATCGCCGCGTCGAGATCGGCCTCGAGGCCCTTGCGCTCGCCGTCGACGATCCGCGCCGACAACCGCTCCATGAGCGGCATCGCCGCGAGCTCGGCGGCCCTCGCGTCCTTGGTGCTCGCAGTGGACACCCCGTCGAACAGCTCCATGAACACCTGGAGCGGGTCGTACCCCTCCTTGCGGCGGTCGTAGACGAGGTCGAGCGCGACCTCCCGCTGACGATCGTCGATCTTGCTCATGGGCAGGATCTTGGAGCTGTGCGCGATGGCGGTGTCCAGGCCCACCTGGATGCACTCGTGCAGGAACACGGAGTTGAGCACCTGACGTGCAGCAGGATTGAGGCCGAACGAGATGTTGGACAGTCCCAGGGTGGTGTGGATCCTCGGGCGCGACTCGGTGAGCCTGCGGATCGCCTCGATGGTCTCGATCCCGTCCCGTCGCACCTCCTCCTGACCGGTGGAGATGGGGAAGGTCAGGCAGTCGATGATGATGTCGTCCTCGGCGATCCCCCAGTTCTCCGTGAGGTCGGCGATGATCCGCTCCGCGATCTCGACCTTGCGGTCCGCCGTGCGTGCCTGGCCCTCCTCGTCGATGGCCAACCCGACCACCGCGGCGCCGTGGCGCGAGACCAGTTCCATGATCTTCTGGAAGCGCGAGTCCGGGCCCGCCCCGTCCTCGTAGTTGACCGAGTTGACCGTGCACCGTCCACCGAGGTGCTCCAAGCCCGTCCGGATGACCTCGGGTTCGGTCGAGTCGAGCATGATCGGCAGGGTCGAGGAAGTCGACAGGCGTCCGGCCAGCTCGGCCATGTCGCCCGAACCGTCCCTGCCGACGTAGTCCACGCAGAGGTCGATCATCTGCGCCCCGTCACGCATCTGCTCCTTGGCGATGTCCATGCAGGTGTCCCAGTCGGCGGCGAGCATCGCGTCCCGGAATCGCTTGGACCCGTTGGCGTTGGTGCGCTCGCCGATCATGAGGATGCCGGCGTCGGCCCGCAGCGGGGTCGAGCTGTAGAGGGAGGCGACCGCGTTGACCGGCTCGACCCGCC
>NZ_JAALDX010000154.1:24838-31647 GCF_014145095.1 Dietzia sp. SLG310A2-38A2
TCACCTCGTCCCGCAGCCGGGTGATGTGCTCGGGGGTGGTGCCGCAGCAGCCACCGACCATCGACAGCCCGAACTCGGAGACGAAGTCGGCGACCTGCGGGCCGAACGCCTCGGCGCCGAGTGGGTACACGGCTCCGTGCTCGCCCAGCTCGGGCAGTCCCGCGTTGGGCATGACCGACACCGGGATGCCCGCGTGCTGGGTGAGGTAGCGCAGGTGCTCGATCATCTCGGCGGGCCCGGTGGCGCAGTTGAGACCGATCATGTCGACGCCGAGCGGTTCGAGCGCGGTCAGCGCGGCCCCGATGTCGGACCCCAGGAGCATGGTCCCGGTGGTCTCGATGGTCACATGCGTGATGATGGGCAACCGGCGCCCGGCGGCCGCCATCCCGTCCTGGCAGCCCAGCACCGCGGCCTTGACCTGCAGCAGGTCCTGGCTGGTCTCCACCAGGTACGCGTCGGCCCCGCCCCGGGCCAGGCCCTCCGCCGCGCGGGCGTAGGCCTCCCTCATCTCCTCGAACGTGGACTGCCCGAGCGAGGGCAACTTGGTCCCCGGGCCGAGGGAGCCGAGCACCATCCGCGGGGTGCCGTCCTCGGAGGGGCCCATCTCGTCGGCGACCTGCCGGGCGATCGCCGCACCCTTCTCGGCCAACTCACCGATGCGGTCGACGATGTCGTAGTCCCCGAGGTTGGACAGGTTGCACCCGAAGGTGTTGGTCTCCACCAGGTCCGCACCGGCGGTGAAGAACGCGCGATGGATGTCCGCCACGACGTCCGGTCGGGTGGCGTTGAGGATCTCGTTGCACCCCTCCAGGCCGAGGAAGTCGACATCGACGTCCAGGTCCACCGCCTGCAACATCGTGCCCATCGCCCCATCGCTGATCAGTACTCGCCGACGGGCGGCGTCCAACAAGGGCGAATCGAAATCGACAGACATGGCCCCAGTGTATGGGTGCCCCGGAAGTCGCCGTCCGTAGGCTGTACTGATGACTGTCGAATGGACACCCGACGGGCACCTCGATCTCGAGAGCCCAGTGATGATCGTGGCCTTCGAGGGCTGGAACGACGCCGCGGACGTGGCCACCGGGACCGTCGAACATCTCGCCCTGACCTGGGAGGCGCGGCAGATCGCGGAGATCGGTGGCGACGAGTTCTTCGACTACCTCGACCAGCGACCGACTGTCCGACACTCCGGCGGGGTGTCGCGGTCGGTCGAGTGGCCACAGATCCTCGTGTCCGTGTGCCGACCGGACGGGTTCGACCACGATGTCCTGCTGGTCCGAGGGCCCGAACCCGGTCTGAAGTGGCGCCGCTTCGCCTCCGAATTCGTGGATCTCGTCGACACCCTGGGTGTCACCGAGGTGGTGCTGCTGGGTGCCTACCTCGCCGATGTGCCCCACACCCGCCCCGTCCCCCTCACCGGGACGGCGTTCAATCGCCAGCGGATGGCCGGCATGGGGGTCCGGGCCTCCGACTATGAGGGGCCCACCGGCATGACCGGGGTCCTCCAGCAACTCCTCACCGAGGCCGGCGTCCCGACGGTGAGTCTGTGGGCGGGTGTCCCCCACTACGTGGCCGCACCACCCAATCCGCGCGGCACCGAGGCGGTGCTGTCCTGGCTGGCGGAGAACCTGGGGGTCGCCGTCCCGATGGACGCACTGCGCGTGCAGTCCCGCACGTGGGTCGCGAAGGTCGACGCCGCGGCCGGCGAGGACGAGGACCTGCGCGACTACATCCAGTCCCTGGAGGACCGGATGGACGAGGAGAACGGGGTCGGTGCGGGGGTCGATCCCGAACCCGACCGCGGTCGGGCCGCTGACGGGGAGACGATGCCGCTGGTCGACGGCGAATCGATCGCCGCCGAGTTCGAGCGCTTTCTACGAGGAGAGCGGGACGAGCCCGACGCCGGTTAGACCGTCGCCCGTGCGCTGATCCCCACCAGGGTGATCCCGGGCCCGGTTGGTCCGGCGCCGGTAGTGCGGACCAGCGGTCACGGGACCACAGTCAGGATGCGGGGGCGAGTCCGAGCAGGGCGTCGAGGGCGGTCGCGATGGACGATCCGGCGGACGGGTCGGACTCGTCCCCGGCCAGGGTCGCCTCGGCCCACCTGTCGACCACGGCCAGAGCGCCCGGGGTGTCGAGGTCATCCGCGAGTCGTTCCCGCACGGCGACGATGGTCGCGACGGAGTCGGCGCCCGGCCCACGGGAGATCGCACGGAACCACGTCTCGCACCGGGCGCGGGCCTCGGCGAGCAGGTCCTCCGACCAGGAGCGGTCCGTCCGGTAGTGCCCCGCGGCCAGCGCCAGTCGGATGACGGTCGGGTCCACCCCCTGCTCGCGGAGTGTCTTGACGCGGACGAGATTTCCCAACGACTTGCTCATCTTGACCCCGTCGAGGCCGATCATCGCCGCGTGCACGTAGAAGCGGGCGAACGGGGAACGACCGGTCGCGGCCTCCGCGTGGGCGGCGGAGAACTCGTGGTGTGGGAAGGCGAGGTCGCTGCCGCCACCCTGGATGTCGAACTCCATTCCCAGTCTGTTCCGTGCGATCGCCGAACACTCGATGTGCCACCCAGGCCTGCCCGCTCCCCAGGGCGAGGGCCAGGACGGCTCCCCCGGTCGCTGCACCCGCCACAGCAGTGCGTCCAGCGGGTGCTCCTTGCCGGGCCGGTCCGGGTCCCCGCCGCGCTCGGCGAACGCGTCGGCCATCTCCTGGGCGTCGTACCCCGACTCGTACCCGAACGCCGGGGCGGCCCGATGTCGGTAGTAGACATCGGGGTACCCGTCGACCCCGGGATCGATCCTGTACGCGTGGCCCCGGTCGATGAGTTCGGTGACCATCTCCACGACCTCGTCGATGGTCTCGGTGGCGGCCACGTAGTCGCGGGGGGGAAGCACGCGGAGCGCGTGCATGTCGGAGCGGAACAGGTCGGTCTCGCGATCCCCGAGTTCCCTCCAGTCCACGCCGTCACGCTCCGCCCGTTCGAACAGTGGGTCGTCGACGTCCGTGGTGTTCTGGACGTAGTGGACCTCGTGCCCTGCGTCCAGCAGGAGCCGGTACACCAGATCGAAGGTCAGGTACGTCGCCGCGTGGCCGAGGTGGGTCGTGTCATAGGGGGTGATGCCGCAGACGTACATCCCGGCGACGGGCCCGGCGGACACCTCCCGGATCTCACCGCTCGCCGTGTCGAACAATTTCAGGGGGGCACCGTCGCCGGGGACGGCGGGGACGACAGGCGGGGGCCACGAGTGCATGCGGGCGAGTCTAGATACCGGGCGGGTTCAGAAGAGCGGCCAGGGTAACGGGTAGCCCGCCCCCGGGACCGGGAACACCTCGCCGTCGACCAGTGCGGTGACCCGAGCGCCCAGTGCACGTACCTCGGCGGGTGAGAGCAGGTCACGCAGGGTTCGCGCCAGGAGGGCGTCCTCGGACAACCCGCCGCGCACCCTCTCCAGTCCCTCGAGATCCCCCGGGGGCAGCGGCTGACCGGCCCACCCCCACAGGACGGTGCGCAGCTTCGACTCGGTGTGGAACGACAGGCCGTGATCGATCGCCCAGATCGCGCCGGAGGTGTCGACGAGGACGTGTCCGCCCTTGCGGTCGGCGTTGTTCACGACGTGGTCGAACAACGCGATCCGACGGAGACGGTCGTCCAGGGCGTGCGCCACCACCACGTCCTCGCCGCGGGGCCCCTCGCCGCGGAGCACCGCCACCCGGCCGGGAGGAAGGGCATCCACCGGGTGGACGTCCACCGGGTCGTGGCCGGGCGCCTCGCTGCGATCGACCTCGTCGACCCATCGTTGCGCCATCCCCGGTCCCCCGGGGCCGTGTGCGCCCACCGTCTCCGGCACCAGATCCCACCCCAGCGCGACGGACACCGCGTACGCCGCGATCTCCCGGGCCGCCAGGCTGCCGTCGGGGAAGTCCATGAGCGGCCGCTCCCCCGCCGACGGTTTGTACACCCAGTGCCCGCCCTCGGCGTCGACACAGCGGTACACCGCGTTGCTTCCCGAGGGAATCCGGTGCAGAACGGTGAGTTCGGGGCCCGGCGGGCTGGCGGTCACGGGTCGACGAGGTCGGCGAGCGCGTCACCGGAGCGCGGGAGGTACCCGTTGAGGCGGATGCACAGGTGCCCCGTGGTGTCTATCGGCTCGCCACACAGCGGGCACGGAGCACGTCCGGCGGAGACGACCTTCTCGCTGCGCAGGACGAACTGTCGTGCACGTTGCGGGGTCAGGAACACGCGGAGCGCGTCGGGGGCGTCCTCCGCATCCGAGAGGACGACCGACTCGTCGGTGGCGGTGGGGTCCGCCGCCAGCAGCTCCACGACGATCTGGCTCTTCTCGCCGTCCCACCCCAGGCCCATCGTGCCCACCTGGAACTCCGCGTCGACGGGCATCTCCAGCGGCGCCAGGTCGTCCACGACGCCGGCGGCCGGGGGGACGGGGACGTCGGACTTCGAGGCGATCTCGTCGAGGAGATCTCCCATGCGCTCCGAGAGGATCTGGGCCTGCTGCTTTTCACATCGGACGGAGACTGTTCGTCCGCCGCCCGTGGCCTGGACGAAGAACACGCGCTCGCCGGGTTGGCCGACCGTGCCCACCACGAACCGGGCCGGGTCGCGGAACTCGTGGACTTCCCTGCTCATGCCGGTCGTCTCCCTCGTGTGCTGCCGTGTCGTGCCGGGTGGTCCTGGGTGGAGGTGCGGTTCACAAGGGTACGTTCCCGCCGGGCACCGCGTCCGAGCTGGCGTCCCCGGCTGTGGCCTTGCCCACGTGGCCGGCGGGTTCCCCCCTGAGGCTGGCCAGGTCTCCGCCGGTGTCGTTGACCCGGAGGACGAACGGTCGGTGGGGGGTGTAGCGGACCACCGACACCGATCCCGGTTCCACCACGATGCGCTGGAAATGGTCGAGGTGCATCCCGTACGCGTCGGCGATCACCGACTTGATCACGTCCCCGTGGCTGCACGCCACCCACAGCACGTCGCGGCCCGCGTCCTCGGCCAGGCGCCGGTCGTGCACCCGGACCGCCGAGACGGCGCGGGTCGCCATCTCCGCGAGGGACTCGCCCCCGGGGAAGACGGCCGAGGAGGGGTGCTGCTGCACCACCGACCACATGTGTTCCGACGCGAGCTCGGTCAGGGTCCGTCCGGTCCAGGTCCCGTAGTCCACCTCGACCAGGCCCTCGTCGACCACCGGCTCCACCCCGAACGCGGAGGCCAACGGTTCGACCGTCTCCCTGCAGCGCAAGAGCGGCGACCGGACGACCGCCTCGACCGGCAGGCCGGCGAGTCGTCGGCAGAGGTCCCGTGCCTGCGCCCGGCCCGTCTCGTCGAGCGCGACCCCGGACGTGCGGCCGGCCAGTGTGAGTGCGGTGTTGGCAGTCGAGCGGCCGTGGCGGAGGAGGATGACGGTCATAACGGCAGGTTACCGACGTCGCGCCACTTCGGTGGCGCGGTCAGGTCGCGGGGATCGCGCCCGTGGACAGCAGAGCGATCACGGCCAGGCCCAGGATGATGCGATACCCGGCGAACCAGGCCAGCGAGTGGTTCTGCACGAAGCGCAGGAGCCAGGCGATGGCGGCGTAGCCCAGCACGAACGCGATCACCGATCCCACGATCAGCTGGATCCCGGTGGCGGACTGCCCCACGGACGGTTCGAACGCGTCGGGGAGGCTGAACAACCCGGAGGCCAGGACCGCCGGGATGGCCAACAGGAAGGAGAACCGTGCGGCGGCCTCGCGGGACATGTTGAGGAACAGGCCGGCGGAGATGGTGCCGCCCGAACGGCTGACACCGGGGATCAGAGCCAGGCACTGGGCCAGTCCCATGACCACCGCGTCCTTCATCGTCAAGCCCTTGAGCGACTGGCCGTCGACCGGACGGTCCTGCTTACCGAGCTTCTCCGCGATGAGGAACACGAACGAGAACGCGATGAGGACGATCGCCGTGATCCACAGGTTCCGGGCGGCGTCGCGGATGAGGTCCTTGCCGAAGAAGCCGATCACGGCGATGGGGATCGATCCGACGATCACGTACCACCCGAGCCGGTAGTCCGGGTCGTCGCGGTGTCGGGCGTTGAACACGCCCCGGAACCAGGCGACGAGGATTCGCACGATGTCCTTGAAGAAGAACACCAGCACGGCGGCCTCCGTACCGAGCTGGATGACCGCCGTGAACGAGGCACCCGCGTCCGCACCGAACAACCACGTGGAGAAGATGCGAAGGTGCCCGGAGGACGAGACGGGCAGGAACTCCGTGATCCCCTGGATCACGGAGAGCACGATCACCTGGAGCCAGGACATGCCGTCCGCAGCGGGGGCGGCCAGGACCGTCGGGTTCACGGGCGCTGCTTTCTGTCGGGGAACGTCGGCGCGGGCGCGGGTGTCTCACCGCACCGCCGTGAGGGTAGTCGTCCGGACCTGGACGGCGGCCGAGGACCCGCGTGGGGGACACTGTGGAGAAGTCGAAAGGATCACCGTGCCCCTTCGTGTCCACCGCCGCTCCGCTGTGACCGCCGCTCTGCTCTCCCTCGCCGTCGGGCTCGCCGGTTGCGCGTCGACCACCAGCCAACTGGAGGACTACACCGGGATCGAGCAGGGCAACGCCCGCCCCGCCGCGTCGCCTCAGGTCTCCGATCCCGAGGGCGGTGAGATCGTCCCGGCCCCGGGGTCCGTGTCATCCCTCATCGCCGTGGGCGACACGGTGGTGGCGCAGGTCGACGGCCCGCCGACTCTCGAGATCGCCCGGGTGGACGGGACCCGATGGATCCCGGAGTCCACCGTCGAGCTCCCCGCAGATGCGGGTACCGCC
>NZ_JAALDX010000154.1:31717-35241 GCF_014145095.1 Dietzia sp. SLG310A2-38A2
TCCTGGTCCCCTTCGGCGACGGCGTCGTCGTCGTAGCGCCGGACGGTGACGCACGCGAGATCTCGGGGCTCGGACCGGTCACCGCGGCGGCCGTGACCACCGACGGTCGCCTGCTCACGGGCGCCCCCGGCGGCGAGGTGGTCGTCCGCGGCGCCGACGGGACTGAGCAGCATCGCGTCGCGGGCCTGACGTCGGTCGATCGGATCAGTGTGGCCAGGGACGGTTCGGTCACGGCGTTCAGCCGACCGGACACCGTCATCGCGAGCATCGATCTGGACGAGGACGGCGCCGGTCCGCTCCTTCGCGCCGGGAAGGGAGCCGGAAGGCTCGGCGAGTACGGCGAGGGCACCGTCGTGGCCAGCGACACCGTGGGTGACACACTGCTCGTCTACTCGACCTCACCGATCCGGCTCCATCAGCAGTTCCCGGTCGCAGCGGCCCCCTGGGCGGTCGCCGGGGACTCCACCCGGGACGTCGTCTGGGTCACCTCCACAGGGACCAACACCGTCCAGGCGTACGATCTCGGCGACGGCACAGGGGTTCGGCGGGCCGAGATCGCGACGGTGCGTCAGCCGGACTCGCTGGTGGTCACAGCCTCCGGGACAGTGGTCGTCGGTTCCTCCGACGGTGCCGGCCTCCACCTGATGCGCCCATCACTCCCGGCGCCGTCGAGCTGATCGAAGGACCACCCACGTCCCATCGAGGAGGACCGTGTACTCGCTGATGAAGAGTGTGCTGTTCCGCTTTCCCGCGGAGCGGATCCACCACCTGGTATTCGGCTTGCTGAAGCTGTTGACCCTGGTGCCGCCGCTGGGCTCGCTGGTGCGCCGGTTCCTCGGTGTCCGGGATCCGGTCCTGGCCCAGGACGTCCTGGGCCGTCGCTTTCCCGGGCCGCTCGGGCTCGCCGCCGGTTTCGACAAGAACGCGGCGGCCGTCGACTCGTGGGGTGCGATCGGTTTCGGGTTCAGCGAGGTCGGCACGGTCACCGCGTCACCCCAGCCCGGTAACCCGTCACCCCGACTGTTCCGGCTGCCGGCGGACCGGGCGATCCTCAACCGCATGGGGTTCAACAACCATGGCGCGGGCAACGCGGCCAACAATCTTCGGCGGCGCCGGAGCAGCGACCCGGTGGGGATCAACATCGGCAAGACAAAGGTGGTACCGGCGGAGGACGCCGTTCGCGACTACGTGGCCTCGGCCAGCATGCTCACCGGCCTGGCCGATTACATGGTCGTCAATGTCAGCTCCCCCAACACCCCCGGCCTGAGGGATCTGCAGGCGGTCGCGTCATTGCGTCCCATCCTCACGGCCGTCCGCGACGTGGCGACGATCCCGGTGTTGGTCAAGATCGCCCCTGATCTGGACGACGCGGACATCGACGCGGTCACCGATCTCGTCCTGGAACTCGGCCTCGCCGGCATCGTCGCCACCAACACCACCATCTCGCGGGACGGGCTCACGACACCGGGGAGCACGGTCGCGGCGATGGGTGCGGGCGGGATCTCGGGGGCGCCCGTCGCGGACCGGTCTCGCCAGGTACTCGCCCGGATCCACGAGCGGGCCGGCGATCGGATCGTCATCATCTCGGTCGGCGGCGTCGAGACCCCGGAGGACGTGTGGGACCGCATCACGCACGGTGCCCACCTCGTCCAGACCTACACCGGCTTCGTGTTCACCGGACCCGAGCTCATCCGTGGGTCCAACAGGCTCGTCGCCCGACGGCTCCGCCAGGGGGGTTTCATCTCCTTGGCGGAGGCCGTCGGTTCCGCGGTCAGCTGACCGCTACTGCTCGAAGATCGCCGTGGTGGTCCCGCGGGCCAGGCCCTGCCCGAAGAGGTTGAACCCGACGAAGGCGCAGGACGCGTCCTCGCCGAGATCGATCGCGGCGCCGACGGCGTGGACGGCGAGGATGTAGCGGTGCGGGCCGTGGCCCTCCGGCGGGGCCGCACCCACGAACCCCGTGAACCCGGCGTCGTTGCGGACCACGACGGCCCCCTCCGGCAGGCCCGAGGTGTCGTCGCCGGTGCACGCCCCCTCCGGTAGCGAGGTCACGTCGGCCGGGATGTTGGCCACCGACCAGTGCCAGAACCCCGAGGCCGTCGGCGCGTCGGGGTCGAAGACGGTCACCACGTAGGTCCGGGTCCCCTCCGGTCCGGCACTCCAGCTCACCTGTGGGGACCTGTCCTCGCCGCCCTCCACGCCCATCTTCCCGCCGAGCTGCGCGGACGACAGAGTGGCGCCCTCGGCGAAGGACTCGCTCGTCACCTCGAGGGCGGGGAGATCAGGAAGGGCGTCGTAGGGGTTCGGCACGCGGAAGTCGGTCATCGTCATCCTCCTGGGTCGGACGGTGTGGGGAGGTAACCCCCAGCCGGTCACGTCCTTGTCTACCAGCGATGACCGGCAGGCGTCGGTCGGGAGCGGGGTCCGATTTGTCCCACGGTTCGCGCATCGGCTAGTGTCATTCCTCGCACGACCAAGCCGGGAACGAGCCGGTGCAGGTCACCAGTGTGCGAGCGCGAGTGGCGGAATGGCAGACGCGCTAGCTTGAGGTGCTAGTGTCCTATTAACGGACGTGGGGGTTCAAGTCCCCCCTCGCGCACACTGTGTCGAGACAGTAGAAGTGGCCCCGGATCCGTGAGGATCCGGGGCCCACTTGTTTCTGGGGAGGTCTCCCGATGGCCCGCACACCGCCACCTCCCGCCCAACAGCGACTCATCGACCGACTACGCGATCTCCTCGCGGACGAACCGGTGACCCGCGAGATATCGATGTTCGGTGGCCGCTGTCTCATGGTCTCCGGGAAGATGCTCGTGAGCGCGGGCCGGGACGGCCGGATGCTCGTCCGGGTGGACGCGGACCGGCACGACGAGCTCATCGCCAGGCCCGGCGCCGCGCAGGCCGAGATGGGCGCCGGTCGTGACATGGGGCCCGGGTGGATCTCCGTGTCCGCCTCGGTGATCGCCACCGATGCCGAGCTCCGAGAGTGGCTCCAGCCGGCCCTCGACTACAACCGTTCCGTGACCGGAGAGGCCGGATGAGGGCGGCCGTCGCTCGTCCGGCGGACGCGCTGGGACGGGTGATCGGCGCCACCGCTCGCGCCGTGGACCGGCTACTCGACTCCGTGGGGCTGGCTCCCCCACCCCTCGACCTGCCCCCCGAGGTCCGCGACGACCTCCGTGCGTTCTTCGGCCACACCATCGACCCCGCTTCGGTGATGATCCGTCGGGGACACGTGCCCGCAGTGCCCCACCGGCGTGCGTTCGCGCTACCCGGCCTGATCTACCTGGGCACCGACGCCGGAGTCGTGCGCCCGCGCGGAGGGGGTGTCGAGCGACCGCGGGCCACCCCGACGCTGGTGCACGAGCTGGTCCACGTCTGGCAGGGTCGGGTCATCGGTCCCCGATACGTGGTCATCGCACTGGTCGAGCAGGCACGGAAGGGGCACCGGGCCTACGACTGGCGTGCGGTGCTCGACAGCGCCGTCCTCGACCGGGCTCCCCACGACCGTGCCCCCCACGACCGTG
>NZ_JAALDX010000155.1:0-4068 GCF_014145095.1 Dietzia sp. SLG310A2-38A2
GGATCCGCGGCCCTGGGCGCCGGCGCCGGCGCGATCGGCGGCAACCCCCACGCCGCGCTGGGCGTGGAGAACGGGATCAACGACTCCATCAACCAGGCCAAGGACGCGGCCGCCGGGTCGATCAACAACCTGAACATCCCGGGCGTCCCGCCGGTCCACTTCAACTGACCGACATCGAGCAAGGGAGAGGGGGCTAGTGGTGAGTGCAGACGACGATCAGCCCGAGTGGTTCTCAGGCGTAGAGCCGTCAAATTCTGCTGACGACCGCGAAGACACCCGTCATCTGGAGGCAGTCCCCACCGGCCCTTCCTCCACTGACGAGCAATGGTTCGACCTACCCGACCCGATCCCGGCTGCCGACCAGACCACGCCAGGCCGGGCCGACAACCGGGGGCGCGTCAGATTGCTGTTCGTAGGCGTCGTCGCGGCAGTGCTGGTGGTAATCGGCGCCGGCGCCTGGATGATGTCCTCCCTCCTGTCGGGTCCGGAGACGTCGGCCTCTCCGACGTTGAAGCTTCCGCCGACTGCGGTGGCAGGCGAGGGCGGGGCGGTGGCCGAGTCGGAGTGTGAGACCTCCGAGTCGGCCACCGCCGTCTCGGGCAACGGCAAAGGCGATCAGAAGTCGGTTGCCGGTGTCGTACTGGCCTTCCAACACGCCTACTACGTCGCGCGAGATGCCGACGAGATGAAGCCGCTGTTGGCGAAGGACTCCCAGATCACCGATCTTGATGCGCTCCAGGAGGGCATCGACTCCGTGGCCCGGGGTACAACGCACTGTCTTCGGGTCGCGGGCGACGGCGACGATGCGGCGTTGGTCGAGCTGACCGAGACCGCACCCGATGGCACAGAAACCACCTACAACCAGCGCGTAAAGACCACTCGCACAGACGGCGAGGTCCAGATCGTGTCGATCGAAGAGCACTCCGAAGGAGCCCGGGAATGAAGTCGAGGAATGCAGCCAGAATCGGCGCCGTGGTCACTGCGTCCTCGTTGGTGGCAGTCATGCAATCCGGGGCGGTTCACGCCCAAAGTACGTCGACCACTACTCCGACCAGGACCACAACCAGCCCGCTGACCTCGACGGTATCCGTACCGTCGTCGGGTGGTGGGACCTCGCAGGTGGAACTTCCCGAGGGCGACGAGTGCCCCTTGGTGCAGCTCGTTGCGGTGAACGGGACGACGGAGTCGTCGAAGAACTCCGAGACCGACGCGGACACCGGTTGGATGGCCCGGGTGGTCAGTCCCACCGTGCGGGCGGCGAACGCTGACGGCGAGACGCGGATGAGCCGCACGTACGTGCCGTATCCGGCGTCGTTCGGCGGGTTTGTTCCGTCGGAGGACCAGTCGAGCTATGCCGAGAGCGTCACGGTCGGGATCGAGAACGGCAAGAGGCTCATCGAGGAGACGATCGAGCGGTGCCCTGAGACCAAGATCTTCGTCTCGGGCTATAGCCAGGGCGCTCAGGTCGCTTCGGCGATTGCTCGAGACATCGGGGCCGGTTCCGGACCGGTCGATCCGGAGCAGTTCGCCGGGGCGGCGCTGATGAGTGATCCCACCCGCGCGCAGGGGGCGCCGGTGTTCCAGGAGGGTTCGACCCGCACCAGTCCGGGAGTGGTCCCGGGAACTGCAGGGACCGCGGTGTCGTCGATCAGCCTCGGGCAGGGGGTGCCGACCCCTGAGGGGCGCGGGATCTCGCCCAACACCTCCGCCCCGGATTTCGGCGCGGTGGCCGATCGTGTCGCGTCGTTCTGCGTCCCGGGGGATCTGGCCTGCGATACCCCGCCGGATTCGGACCTGTTTCAGGTCGTGGCGAACATCGCCGGGCAGAGCGAAACCGGGGGAGATCCGGTGCAGGCACTGATGAACGTGGCTCAGGTGACTGGCCAATCGGTGCTGTTCACTGCGGCAGAGACCATCGCGGAGGACGTGGAGTACTCCGAGGGCAGCGGTTTCACGATCGCACCGGCCAGCCGGGGCAACACGACGCTGTCTCGGATGGCGCGGTATAGCGACCCCACTCAGATTCAGACCCCAACCGATCCGACCGCGATGCTGGTGGAGGCCGGGACCAAGCTCGCCGGCATGGCGCTGGCGGCGTCCATCACCGTGGCCAAGAAGACGCTGACGCCGCAGAACATTGCGCAGATCGCGTTGGCGGGGGCTGCGAATCCAGCAGCCGGAGCGGCGGTGCTGGTCGGCCAGCTCGCAGTGTCCGCGGCGGAGGTCATCACTCCGGCGACGGTGGATTCGGGGCTGCGGCGAGTGGTCGGGGAGATCGAGCACACGGTCACCGACACCACGGGTCTGGTGGAAATGGCCACCGAGACCCAGACCTGGAACGCGATCGACGCTCACGGCATGTACGACCGCACCCCGTTCTCGGCGTCGGGTCAGTCCCCGGCCGCGATCACCCAGCAGTGGGCGATCGCGGCGGCCAACGACATCGCGATCTCGCGGGGCCTCGAGCCGGTGAACCAGCAGCCAGGGTCCTCGTCGACTGGTCTGGATCGCAGGGAGCTAGTTCGATCCGGGGCCGGGGAAGACCAGCTGGCGCAGCTCGCAGCATCTGCGCAGACCGCCGACCGCTCGGCCCTGTCCGAGGCGCTGGCCTCTGTGACTGCGTGAGCCGGGCGGCAGACGAAGTCAAGGAGGCGAGCATGACCAGCGCGCACAAGCTTCCCAGCGACCGGTCGTCAAATTCTGTGCCGGGGTGGTTGGCGGCCCCCACTGAAGGGGACCGGGCCCCGGTGTGGGATTCGCCGGTGCCGCGTCCGGCAGGGCGGGCGCCGGTGATCTGGCTACTGGGCGCTCACGGCGGGGCCGGGGTGTCCACCTTGGAGTCGATGTGGGCACCTGCCGCGGACAGTCGGCGTGGGTGGCCCGCCGCTGATGCCGCGCCTTTCGTGGTCGTCGTCGCTCGGATGCACGCCGCGGGCCTGGACGCCGCGCACCGGTTGTGTCTCCAACACCAGGCCGGGGCGGTCGGCGGATGCTCACTACTGGGCCTTGTGACCGTCGCGGCGACCCCCGACAAACCGGCACTGTCGCTGTCGCGCCGCCGCGAGCTCGTCGCCGCTGCGGCGGGCGCGAGCTGGCACATCGACTGGATTCCCGAACTGCTGACCACCACACCGCCCGAGCTGGCGACGTGGACGCCCAACTACACCGCCCCGGTGGTGAAGCGGTTTGCCCGCCCACCAGCACCCACCGACGCGGTCCCGCCGTCGGTGGCCACCGCCGCTGCTGAGGTCTTCGGCGCCGCCGCCGAGCGGTGGCGCGGCCGCACCACAAAGTCCTGACCCCAAGCTCATCCGCAACACCAGACCACAAGGAGAACTCCATGTTTGTCGAGACGATTCACGCCGCCGCCCCGGTGGCCGAGCACATCATCGCCGTCGGGGAGAACCTGTCCCCACAGGAGATCCCCGGAGCGGGCGTGAAGGTCGACACCGCGCTGTCGTACTTCATGTGGGGCTGCATCGCGATCGGGATCATGGGCGTAATGGCCGCCGGCGCCTACTTCATCATGGCCCGCTCGTCGGGCCGTGGCGACGAGGTCCAGGCCACGGTCGCCCGCATCATCGGTGGCTGCCTGCTCATCATGCTGGCCGGCCCCATCGTCAACGCGCTGGTCTCCTAGAGCCGTGCTCGCCGACGTGGTGACCGTCCTGGCACAGGATCCGGGCGCGGTGCTGCCCCCGACCAGTCCTGTTGGGCCACCGGCCGAGGCGATGACCCGCTTCACCCAGGCAGTCGGCTGGGTGAAGTGGGGCGCCACCGCCGTCCTGGTCGCCGGGGTGATGGCGATCGGCGCGCTGCTGACGATCGACAACCGCCTGATCGACCAGTACGGGCCCTCGATCCAGGCGATCACCATCAAGGTCATCGTCGGGTGTTTGATCGTGGCCTCCGCCGGCCACATCGCCGACGTTTTCATCTAGAAGGAGAGATAGCTGTGCGACGGGTTCTCATCACTGCGGCGATAGCGCTGCTGCTACCCATCTCAGCCTGCTCAACAGATGAGCAGACTGAGGCCCCGGCCGTCGACGTCGCCGCTGCGCCTGCCGA
>NZ_JAALDX010000155.1:4131-6618 GCF_014145095.1 Dietzia sp. SLG310A2-38A2
TCGCAGGGCTCAAGGTTCCCACCTCCCGTGCCGACGGCCCGGCAAGGACGTCCCCGCCCCAGGGCTACAGCCACACGCCGCAGGGTGCGGCGCTGGCGGCGGCGAACGGTCAGGCGGCCTTGGCCACGGCCCCGGATGCCACCTGGCCCGAGGTGGTGCGCACGGTGACGGCTCCCGGCCCGGGGCGTGACCAGTGGGCGCAAGCCCGGGTGCTGATGAGCGTGTCCGGAGCAGTTGACCCGGCGGTGGCGACGACGTTCTCCGGCTTCAAGGTCACCGACTACTCACCCGAGCGGGCGATCGTGTTGCTGGCTACCTCCACTCCACCGTCCGCCGACGAGCCAGAGCCCCTCCTGGCTGCTTACCCGGTGCAGCTCGCCTGGACCGGGGCGGACTGGAAGGTCGTTCTGCCCACGCAGGCCGACAACATCGACGCCGCCGAGATCCAGACGCTGGACGGGTTCACGACCTGGGACGAGGACAACCAATGACGAAGAAGACGTGGATCACCGCCGCTGCAGTACTGGTTGTGTCGCTGGTGGTGTTGGTCGTGGTCATCGCCATGACCGGACGGGACGAAGAAACCGGCCAAGCGGCGCCTGCACCGGAGCCGACCTCGGCGCCTGTCGTCTCAACGCCCGCAGTCCAGCCGGGGCGAGTGGTAAGTGACCTCGTGGGTCGGCAAGTCACGGTCGTGGAGGTCCCCGGAGGACAACCCCTAGGGCAGAGCGAAGAGGCTGGATCTTTCCCCGCCGGCACCGAACAGGTGGCCGCACCATCAGGCCTGACACTGCAGCGCGTTCCGAGCGGGACCACCTTGATGGTGTCCACCTCGGACGGCCCCACCGACGTCGAGGAAGACGTCATGACTGGCTACGCCCGTTCACCAGGCGGAGCAGCCCTGCTCACCGCCAACTACATCGGCCTGGGCCTGGAGATGGGGCCGGTGTACGCCGACTTCATGCAGCGCTATGCCCCCGAGCTCGTCGCGGAGGAGCCCGGGTTGCTTGAGGAGCTCCGGAACCGCGGGACGGCGGCACAGGGGCAAGCACTTCGGGCCGCCGAGGGCTTTCAAGCTCCCCGGTGGTTCCGCTTCAGCCACTGCTCTCCCGAGTTTTGCACCGTCGATGCGGCGATGCCGTCGGTGGCGGACGCAGTCGGCCAGGTCGACACCATCGACGTGAGCGCTACCGAGCATCCAGTCGTTCGCGTGTCTGTTGCCTGGACCGGCGAACAGTGGGAGATCGTCTCTGGGCGGTCTTTGCCGGCGCTCGAGGAGCTGGATCGGTCGTGGGTGCTGTGGATCTGAGACGCCTCACGCAGCTGGCAGTCGCCCTCCTGGCCGCTGTGTTGGCCTCGGTCGCGGTGGCGGCGCCAGCCGCCGCCCAGAACACTGATCAGAACGAGTTCCAGTCGTTCTACGAGGAGTGCCGAGACGGCGAGGTCGGCGGCGGGTTCCTTGACGGCGGTCTGCTCTCCGATACGGGGGCACACGATTGGATGAGGGAGTCTGCCCATGCCGGCGGACTGCGAGAGACGCTCACGGCCCCGGTCCGGGGTGTTCAGTCGGCCGCCTGCAACACCGTCGGCGCGGCACTCAATCCAACCGATGCGGCCGAGGCGATTGCCTCTGGATTCTGGGGCGATCCGATTGGCGATTTCGTCAAATCGCTTCTTGAGGGCAACGCGCAGTCGTTGGCGCTGATCATGACGATGTGGATCAAGGAGTCGCCGTTCTCGGGCGCTGACTTCGCCTCCTCTGTCGAGGGGATATTCAATCTGACCCTGTGGGCGCAGGCGTTGCTGTTCGTGGTGTCGCTGATCGTGGCAGGCACTCGGATGGCGATCGCTCGTAATCGCGGCCTGGGTGATGGTTTCGAGGACGTCGGCCAGCTCGTGTTCAACTTCGTTCTGGCCGGCGCCGCCCTGCCGGTGGTGATCTTGTCCCTGCATTTGGCCACGGATGCGGTGTCGGCTCAGTGGCTCACCGATGGATTGGGCGGGGATCCCGCGGCGGCGATCAATGCGGTGGCTCTGATCGACGAGGAGACCGGCCTTGGTCCGGCGGCGGTGCTGATTCTCGTGGTGTTCGCCCTGTTGGGAGCGCTGGCGCAGATGGTCGCTCTAGTGGTCCGAGAGGGTCTGCTGGTGGTGGTGGTAGGTCTGCTGCCGCTCGCGGCGGCATCGTTTGCGATGAACACGGGCAAGCAGGCATTCAAGTCGATGATCGGTTTCGTGGTGGCGGCGCTGCTGTTCAAGCCGGTAGCAACCCTGCTGTACCTGGCGGCGTTCTGGATGTCCTCGGGGACACAGGCGCCGTCGGTGATGGAGGCGGTGTCGTCAATGCTGCTGCTGGCTGCTGCGGGTCTGGTTCTCCCGGCACTGATGCGGGTGGTCGCCCCGGCGGTGTCCGCCTCAGTGGCTGGCGGCAGTGCGGCCGGCATCGGTGCGGTCGCCGCTGGCGCGACCGGCGCTGTCGCGGGAGCC
>NZ_JAALDX010000156.1 GCF_014145095.1 Dietzia sp. SLG310A2-38A2
GTGCGCTCCTCCACCAGTGGAGGAGCGCACCCCGTCTCGTCGTGCTGTTCGGCGTGGAGGGTCAGCCGAAGCGGACCAGAAGCCCGACCGCGACGATCGCGATGAGCCACAGGATGGCCACGACCACGGTCACGCGGTCGAGGTTGCGCTCCACGACACTCGACCCGGAGAGGCTGGACTGCACTCCGCCGCCGAACAGCGAGGACAGTCCGCCCCCCTTGCCGCGGTGCAGCAGGATGAACAGCATCAACAGCAGGCTTGTGGCGACGAGGAAGATGTCCAGGGCGAGCTTCATGTACGGATCGGGCCTTACGTCAGGTTGGGGCGGTCGAGCGACTGGTCCAGACTACCCGGTGGGAACTCCATGGCGAATCTCGGCGCGCCCGCCCGTGTCGGGGCGGCCACGCCGGGCCGGTCGACTCAGGGCAGCGGACCGCCTGCGGCGATGGCGGAGAGCTGCGCGAACTCGTCGGGCTTGAGCGAGGACCCGCCCACGAGACCGCCGTCGACGTCGGGCTGCTCGAGCAGCTCACCGACGGTGGAGGAGTTGACACTCCCGCCGTACAGCACCCGCATCTGATCTGCGATCTCGGGAGCTGCCAGCTCGGCGAGGGCCCCGCGGATGGCCGCGCAGACCTCCTGCGCGTCCGCGGCCGAGGCCGTCTTGCCCGTGCCGATGGCCCACACGGGCTCGTAGGCGATGACGGTGGAGGCGAGCTGCTCGGTGCTCAGCCCGGCGAGGGATCCCTTGAGCTGCTCCACGACGAAGCCCACGTGCTCGCCCGCCTCCCGCGTCTCCAGCTTCTCCCCCACGCAGACGATCGGGCTGAGGCCGTGCTTGTGGCAGGCTGCGGCCTTGGCGGCGACCAGCTCGTCGGTCTCGGAGTGGTACTCCCGACGCTCGGAGTGTCCGACCACGACGTAGGTGCACCCCAGTTTGGCGAGCATCCCCGCCGAGATCTCACCGGTGTACGCACCGGACTCGTGGACCGAGACGTCCTGCGCACCGTAGGCGAAGCCGAGCTTGTCCCCCTCGATCACGATCTGGACACCGCGGATGTCGGTGTACGGAGGGATGAACGCCACCTCCACCTTCTCGAGGTACTTCTCGGGCAGTGCGAAGGCCACCTTCTGTACGAGTGCGATCGCCTCGAGGTGGTTGAGGTTCATCTTCCAGTTGCCGGCGATGAGCGGGGTGCGTGCCATGTTCTCTCCTGTGCGTAGGCGCGTGCGGATCAGTTGCTGCGTTCGAGGGCGGTGACCCCCGGGAGTTCCTTGCCCTCGAGGTACTCGAGCGAGGCTCCGCCGCCAGTCGAGATGTGCGAGAAGTTCTCCTCGCCGAGCCCGAGTGTCCGGACGGCTGCCGCGGAGTCGCCGCCGCCCACCACGGAGAACGCACCGTTGCGGGTGGCGGTGATGATCGCCTCGGCGACGCCACGGGTACCGGCCGAGAACGCCTCGAACTCGAACACGCCCATCGGGCCGTTCCAGAACACGGTCTTGGCGGCGGACAGCTTCTCGGTGAACAGGGCCACGGACTCGGGACCGATATCGAGGCCCATCTTGCCGTCGGGGATCGCGTCGGCCGGCACCGTGGTGTGTGCCGCGTCGGCGGCGAACCCGTCGGCCGCCACGACGTCCACGGGCAGGGTGATCACGTCGCCGAACTTGGCGAGCAGGTCCTTGCAGGTGCCGATCATCTCCTCCTGCAGGAGCGAGGATCCGACGCCGTGGCCCTGTGCGGCGAGGAAGGTGAAGCACATCCCGCCACCGATGACCAGTGTGTCGACCTTGGGGGCGAGGGCCTCGATCACGGCGAGCTTGTCCGAGACCTTGGAGCCGCCGAGCACCACCGCGTAGGGGCGCTCGGCGTCCCCGGTCAGACCGGCGAGGACCTCGACCTCGCTCTGGACCAGATCACCGGCGTAGGCGGGGAGCACCTCGGCGATGTCGCAGACCGAGGCCTGCGCGCGGTGGACCACACCGAACCCGTTGGACACGAACGCGCCGTCCTCCCCGACGAGGCTCGCCAACTCGGCGGCCAGAGCGGCACGCTCGGCGGGATCCTTGCTGGTCTCACGGGGGTCGAAGCGGATGTTCTCGACCAACAGCACGTCGCCGTCGGTCAGTCCGTTGGCGCGCTCACGGGCATCCGGCCCCACCACGTCGCCGGCCAGCTGGACGTATCGGCCCAGCTCGTCTCCCAGCTTCTCGGCGACGGGGGCCAACGAGAACGCGGGATCGGCCGCACCCTTCGGCCGGCCCAGGTGCGCCGTGATCACCAGCGCGGCGCCGGCGTCGAGGAGGGAGTTGAGAGTGGGCAGTGAGGCCGTGATCCGGCCGGAGTCGGTGATGGTCGATCCGTCGAGCGGGACGTTGAGGTCGCAGCGGACGAGGATCTTGCGACCTTCGACGCCGGCGTCGAGCAGGTCCTGGAGAGTGCTCACTGCCATGGGGTGGGGCTCCTGTCGGGAGGACGGTGATGGTGTGGTCCGGGTGGGGTGGCTGGGAATCGGTGGTGCGGGTGATGTACTTCGGGCCCGGCCGGGACGCTCTGGGCGTTCCCGGACCGGGCCCGGTGTGATGCAGGGTCGTCAGGCCCGAGGGCTCTTACAGCGACTTGCCGACCAGGCCGATGATGTCGGCGAGGCGGTTGGAGTAGCCCCACTCGTTGTCGTACCAGGAGGCGATCTTGATCTGACCGTCGATGGCCTTGGTCAGCGGCGCGTCGAAGATCGAGGAGTGCGGGTCGCCGACGATGTCGGAGGAGACGATGGGATCCTCGGTGTACTTGAGGATGCCCTTCATGGGGCCCTCGGCCGCGGCCTTGATCGCGGCGTTGACCTCGTCGACGGAGGCCTTCTTCTCGAGCTCGACCGTGAGGTCGGTGAGCGAGCCGGTGGGCAGCGGCACGCGCACGGCGTAGCCGTCGAACTTGCCCTTGAGCTCGGGCAGGACCAGAGCGACCGCCTTGGCCGCACCGGTGGAGGTGGGCACCATGTTGATGCCGGCGGCGCGGGCGCGGCGCATGTCGCTGTGGGGGGCGTCCTGGAGGTTCTGATCCTGGGTGTAGGCGTGGATCGTGGTCATGAGACCCTTGATGATCCCGAACTCGTCGGACAGGACCTTGGCGACCGGGGCGAGGCAGTTGGTGGTGCAGGAGGCGTTGGAGATGATCGTCTGCGAGCCGTCGTACTCGTGGTCGTTGACGCCCATGACGATGGTGATGTCCTCGTTCTTGGCCGGCGCCGAGATGATGACCTTCTTGGCGCCACCCTCGAGGTGGCCCTTCGCCTTCTCGGCGTCGGTGAAGATGCCGGTGGACTCCACGACGACGTCGACGCCGTAGTCACCCCACGGCACGGACGCGGGGCCTTCCTTGACCGCGAGGGCACCGATCTTCGTCCCACCGACGGTGATCGAGTTGTCGTCGAACGTCACGTCCTTGCCCAGGCGGCCGAGGATCGAGTCGTACTTGAGCAGGTGAGCGAGCATGTCGTTCGTGGTGAGGTCGTTGACGGCCACGATCTCGATATCGGTCTTGCCCTCGGCCTTCAGTGCCTCCACCGCGCGGTAGAAGTTGCGGCCGATACGTCCGAATCCGTTGATGCCTACGCGCACGGTCACGTGATGTCTCCTTATAGGTGGTGCGAGAAAGAACCCCTGAGCGCTGGGTGGAGCCCGGGGACGTGACCCAGACTACCCGCCCCTTGTGGGGGCTGTGCAGGGTCCACAGCGCGCGGATCAGTCTTCGTCGAGCATGTCCTCGGTCACGACGGACTCGGTGTCGGGGATACCCAGATCGGCCGCCTTACGGTCGGCCATGGACAGCAGGCGGCGGATCCGTCCGGCCACGGCGTCCTTGGTCATGGGTGGGTCGGCGAGCTGGCCCAGCTCCTCGAGCGAGGACTGGCGGTGCTGGACGCGCAGTTCACCCGCGGCCAACAGGTGGTCCGGGACGTCCTCGGCCAGGATCTCGAGCGCGCGCTGGACTCGGGCGGCCGCCGCGACGGCGGCACGGGCCGACCGGCGGAGATTCGCGTCGTCGAAGTTGGCGAGGCGGTTGGCGGTGGCCCGGACCTCTCCGCGCGAACGCCGCTCCTCCCAGATGTCCCTGGTGGCGGTGGCGCCCATACGG
>NZ_JAALDX010000157.1 GCF_014145095.1 Dietzia sp. SLG310A2-38A2
GGCGGTGGCCGCCGGCCTGTTCGGCCTCGCGGGCACGCCGGGCACGATCATCGCCGCGGGCATGGCGCTGTCGTTCTTCAACCTCGGCGCGTGGGGCGCGCTGTACGCGATCGGCCCCGAGCTGTACCCCACCAGAACCCGAGGGTCCGGCACCGGTGCAGCGGCGGCGTTCGGGAGGATCGCCTCGATCATCGCGCCGCTGCTCGTCCCGGTGATGCTGGGCGCCGGTGGTACGGCGGTGGTCTTCGGGGTGTTCGCGGCGGCCTTCGTCGTGGCCGCCCTGGCCGCCTTCACCCTTCCGGAGCGCACGGGCGTCGCGCTCGAGGAGACCTGACTCGAGGAGAACTAACGCGTCTCGCGCCCGTCGCCGAGCTCGCGGAT
This sequence comes from Dietzia sp. SLG310A2-38A2, assembly GCF_014145095.1. Classification (GTDB taxonomy): domain Bacteria; phylum Actinomycetota; class Actinomycetes; order Mycobacteriales; family Mycobacteriaceae; genus Dietzia. The sequence continues at coordinate 382 of NZ_JAALDX010000157.1, forward strand.
CCGCTCGGTGGCCGCACGGAGGCGCTCCTTGCGGGCCTCGTCGTCGGACTCCTTGAGCTCCTCGTAGAGCTCCTCGTCCGAGTCCGTGAACTGCAGGATGGCGCGCGGAACCCCCAGGGTCAGGACCAGCGACGGCCACACGATCCACGCGTAGTCCCAGCCCACCACGAACTGGAGTACGAGGAACGCCACGAGGGTCGCCCCCAGGACCAACCCGTCGAGCGTCTCCACCGTCCTGCCGCGCTTGCGGAGATCCTGTAGTTCGCGATCCGGGTCCGAGACCGCGGGTGACGACGACGAGGCGCGCACCAACTCGCCACCCCCCGCCGCGGCCGACTGGACGATCATGCCGTCGACGCTGGTCAGGGGCATGCCGCCCGGAAGATCGCTGAACGACCCGCGCAACTGGCCCAGGGTGCGCGCGGCCGCGATGTCGCCCGAACGGGAGTGGAACTCGGGGTCGTCGAGGCGGCCCGCGGCATAGTGGTCGCCCAGCGAGGTGAGGGCGTGCAGACGCTCGGTGTCCGAGAGCAGTAGATCGTCCGGATCGGTCATGGGTCCAAGGTTATGCTGTCGGGCCCTGCGGGCCATAGGGGATCGCACCCATCTATGGCCCGGTGAGGCGGATCAGCTCCCGAGGTCCGCGAGATCCCAGGCCCAGCTGGTCAGCGCGGTGGTCACCTCGAGTGGGGCGTTCATCCGGGTTAGCCCGTCGACGACGTTCATAACGGCTGTAGAGACGGGGCCGAGGAATGCGGGGTGTGGCATGAGAGCGTTCCTTGCGTGGGGGTTCCGGAACCGGCTACAGGCCGAGCCCGAGTTCCATGACGCCGATGGCCATGTCGTACAACGTATCGGCAACCCAGTCGAGCGGCGTGCCCATCACGATGTCGATGGCGCCGATGAGCGAGCCGGAGACCGGGCCGAGAACTGAGGGATCCATGGACATCACCTGTCGGGGTTCGAGTGCAGTGCATGGCGACCATAACAATGCCCGCGCTGCACGCGGGGCCCCTTCGACAAGTGCCTCGGCGGCACTGTCACATTTCCGGGTGCCCGTGCGTCTGGAGGTCATGGGCACACACAAGAAGGACCCCGGAAGACAACGCACACAGGTCAGCGCAGGCGCGATGGCGCCCATGCTGGCGCTCGAGGCCTACACCCGGGCCAGGGTCTCCCGCGAGGACAGTCACCTGATCAGGCTGCGGGTCTCGGCGGTCAACGGGTGCCGGTACTGCGCCGCGATGCACCGCCGTGACGCGCGCCGGGACGGCTGGGACGACGCCCGGATCGCCGCAGCCGAGGACTGGTCCGCGCACGCCGGGCAGCTGTCCGAGGGTGAGCAGGCAGTCCTGGGATTCGCCGACGCGGTCACCAGGATCGACGGCGAGGAGTCCGTGCCCGACGCGTTGTGGGACGAGGTGGTCCGTCACCGCGGCGGATCCGGGACTGGACAGCTGCTGATGGAGGTCGTCACCATCAATGCATGGAACCGGATCGCGGTGGCGACGCGGAAGGACCCGGCATCGCTGCGCGGCGTCGACCCGCGGGACATCGAGCCGAGGAACAGCGACCCGGAGGACACCACCCGCACGGACCCGAGGTGATCCCGGGCCGCGTCCTCACCGGCATCGACGGGGTGGCGATGGACAGGGTGACCCTGGACCGAGTCCGCCGACGACTCCTCGGGGTGGGGTACCGCATCACCGGGACGTGGGCCGACGCCGAGGACGCCGCCGACGAGGCCCTGGCCCGCCTGGTCGGGCTCGAGCCGGGATCGGCGCCCGAGAACCCCGAGGCCTGGCTCACCACCGTCACCACTCGGTTGTGCCTGGACCGGCTGCGACGACGGAGGAAGGAGGCCTACGTGGGGGCGTGGCTCCCCGAGCCCGTCGACACCGCCCTGCTGCCCTCCGAGATGGCCGAGCAGCGCGACGACCTGCGGATCGCCGTCTTGTTGGCCTACGAGCAACTGGGCCCCGACGAGCGCGCGGCCTTCGTCCTACGCGAGGCCTACGCCCTGCCCTACGCCGAGATCGCCGAGGCGCTGGACGCGGCCGTGCCCACGGTCCGCCAGTGGGTCAGCCGGGCGCGGCACCGGTTGGACACCGACCTGCGTCCGCCGGAGCGTGCGACGGAGGCGGTGATCTCTCGGCTGGTCGAGGCCGTCCTGGCCGGTGACCTCCAGCAGACGATCGACGTGCTCACCGCGGACGCCCGGGTGGTCTCGGACAGCGACGGGAAGGTCAACGCCGCCCGCAGGGACATCGTGGGGGCCCGCAAGTGTGCGTACTTCCTCATCAAGGCGGCGGAACTGTCCGACGGCATGATCGCGCCGGCCGAGGTCAACGGGGAGTTCGCGCTGGCGGTGGTCTCCCGCGGGGTCGTGCGGGTGGCTCAGCTGGGTGTGGTCGACGGCCGCGTCACGCGGGTCTACTTCCACTCGAACCCGGCCAAACTCACGCGGCTCGTGCTGCCGGAGGGGTTCGAGCCGACCGGGTGAGACGGCGGCACGCCGCAGCCCGGTCGGTGGCTACCCGGTCGGTGCTACCCGGCCGGTGGCTACTCGGGCACCCACATGGCCATCTCGTTCCCGCCGGGCTCGCGGAAGTGGAACCGTCGGCCGCCGGGGAAGGAGAACGGCTCGAGGGTCACCACGCCGCCCGCGGCCTCGACCCGTCCGCGGGCCTCGGTCAGGTCGGCCACCCGGATCACCATCAGCGGTGCCGGTGACTGCTCGTCGTCGTCACCCTGGATCCCCACCTCGATCCCGCCGCCGGTGAGGTCGGTGTACGACGTCCCGTACACGGTGGGCGTCCAGCCACACACGGTCGCCAGGAAGTCGGCGGTCGCCGGCATCGAGGAGCTGGGGAATTCGACCATCGTGATCTGGTCCGGGGTGCTGTCCTGCATGCGCCCGACGGTACGGGCACCATGGGTGCGGTGGCGCGGTTTCGATCCCTCTACGCGGTTCTGGCTCCCCCGGTGCTCCTCGCCGTGACGGCCTGCACAGGAGGCACCGCGCCGAGCCCGGCGCCGTCCCCTCCGACGAGTACCGGACCGATCGGCGCGGCGAACGTTCCGCTGGACACCACGATCGATGTGTCGGGCTCCCGCGCCGCACTCGAGGCGGGACAGGAGGAGATCCGGCGGGTTCTCGAGAGCAGGATCGGCGCGGGCGGGTGGAGGGAGTCCCGCCCGGCACAGGAGGTCGCCTGTCCCAGCAGGGGCGAGGCCACCGGGGTCACGGACACCGGGATCGGCAAGTTCTACGCCCGCGAGATGCGCCACCCCGACGCCCTGGACCCCGACGGGTGGGACCGGGCCCTGGACGAGGTCGTGAGGGCTGTCGAACCGCACGGTTTCCGGCCCAGGCCGACCGACGGGGGCTCGCCGCAGCCCGAGATCCGGTACGTCTACCTGGTCAACGACCACCGGGACGAACTGACGCTGTCCACGCATCCGACCATCGGTACCGGTTACGGCGGGTTCGGGGTCTGCCACCCCTGGGGGGACTGACGGGTCGCGGGCGGGTTCGGGGCCGGCTCAGTCGCGGGTCCGGGCCCGAACCCCGTCCCAGCGGGAGAGCAGGTCGACGGCGGCGGCCCGTGGATCGGGCGCGCCCATCACAGCCGACACCACGCACACGCCGTCCAGGGCGGTGTCGGGCAGCAGGCCGACGTT
>NZ_JAALDX010000158.1 GCF_014145095.1 Dietzia sp. SLG310A2-38A2
AGCCAGGCCGCCAGCGGTGCCACGATCACGCCGCCGATCAGCAGGGCCAGCGCATAACCCCATTCGATCCCGGCCGCGCCCAGGCCCAGGAGGAAGCCCAGCGAGCCGCCCACGGCCACCACGAACTCGGAGGTGTCGATGGAGCCCACCACCTTGCGCGGCTCGACCCGGCCCGAGGACAGCAGCGAGGTGGTGCCGACGGGGCCCCAGCCGCCGCCGCCCAGCGAGTCGAGGGTGCCGCCCACGAGTCCGAGCGGGACCAGGAACCCGGTGCGTACACGGCCCCGGAACTCCGGCCGGCGCCCGCCCAGCGCGAGGAAGCGGTACAGCACGTACAGACCCAGCGAGAGCAGGATGGCGCCCACGACCGGCTTGGCCACGTCCGCCGGGAGGTTGGTGAGGATGGTCGCTCCGGCGAACGCGCCGATCGCGCCGGGCACGGCCAGGATGCGCACGATCCGCCAGTCCACGTTGCCGAGCTTGTGATGGGAGATACCGGAGGCCAGGGTGGTGCCGATCTCCGCGAAGTGCACGGACGCCGACGCCGCGGCCGGTGCGATCCCGGCCGCCACCAGCAGCGTTGTGGACGTGACGCCGTAGGCCATGCCCAGGGAGCCGTCGATGAGCTGGGCTATGGCGCCGACGACGCCCAGGACGATGAGTGTCTTCACGAGTGCTCCAAATATCTAGTGTGTGGACTAAGTAGACCAACACAGTAGACATTAGGTGACCGCCAAGTCCAGACCGATCTGTCTGCACGAGCGTTGTGGGGGCAAAGATGTCGCGTCAAGATGAGAATTTTGTGACACAATTATGTCATTCGCGCCGGCTAGGGGTCGGCGCCCTGCGCTGGGGGGCGAGATGGACGAGGTCGGCGAACGGTCGCGCTATGTCCAGGAGGCCGCCGACGGCGCGACCTGGGGCTGTCACCGATGTGGGGCCACGAGCGGAGTGCTGCCCTCGCGAGGGGCGGCACGGGTCGCTGCCGACGCCCACCGCTGCCCCGATGAGCCGGCCCGCGTGGTGCGGGAGTACGGGAGCG
>NZ_JAALDX010000159.1 GCF_014145095.1 Dietzia sp. SLG310A2-38A2
CGGGTGGCGTGGACGGTCACCGCCCGGTCGGACGTCTCGCGACGGCACCCGGCGCCGCCCGGGCACCTACGGCACGCCGGCGAGTCCGAGCTGCCCTCGGTGCCCGACTCACGGCTCACCCACCGGGTCCCGCTCGACGACGCCACCTATGCGGCCAAGCTCGAGGCACTGACCGGACACGCGACCCAGCTCGAACTGGTTCCCGGCTCGGACGCCGAACTCTGGTTCCTCGCCCTGACCAACGGGGTCCTCCAGCCGGTGTCGGAGGTCGAGTGGTACATCGCCCACGACCTCGTCGATCCCGACGGCCCCTACGTCAAGTGCCCGCCCGGTACCGCACACCTGCTCGACGGACTGGTGGGGGAGACCCGGTGACCGGCCGGACCGCCGTCGTGCGCACCACCTCGGCGATCGAGCTCGGCGTGGCGCTGGTGATGCTCGCGGTGGGGGCCGCGACCAGCTGTGTGTTGGCCGTCGCCTGGCTGACCATGTACGTCGGCCCGGTCCCGTTCCCGTTCACGGTCCTGGTGGCCGGCGGGTGGTCGCTGTTCCTCGTGCGGGTGGCCTCCGCCTGGTCCGACCGCGCGATCGTGGCCGTGTTCCCGGCCCTGATCTGGATCCTCACCCTGGTGGCGCTCAACCTGGGTCCCGGCGGCGACATGCCGGTCCCGATCGGGTTGCGGGGCCTGGCGCTGTTGCTGGTGGGCGGTCTCATCCCCCTGTGGGTCGCGACGATCGGGCGATCACTGCGCGCGGACGCCCATCGAGGGTGAGCACCGCACCTCGGGGTCCCCGTCGTGGTGCCAGACGTCCGTGATCCCCGGGGTCAGCGCCTCGGCCAGAGCCCACGCCTCGTCCGCGTCCATGTCCATCACCGAGTAGACACCGTTCCCGGCCGGGGTGGCCGCGGAGACGGTCGCGACCCCGGCGGAGCGCTGGAACACCGACTGCGTCACCGTCCACCCGATGATCCCGTCGGCCTCGAGCACCGTGCGCTTGGCGGTCCACGATCCGTGCGAACTCACCAGGGTCTCGGGCAGCAGCGCGTGGCCGAGCATCCTGATCCGGTCGACCGACAACGCGAGGAAGAACACCAGGGCCGCCGGGATCGCCCACCTCACCCAGATGTCGGCCGGGGGGCCGGAGTCGATGCGGACCAGGACGATGAGGCCGGCCACGATCCAGAACGGCATGAGCCCGCGGGTGATCCGCCGGCGGGCGGCCTTCCACGGGTGGCGCCGCAGAGGCACGGTGACAGGGGTCGGGTCGCCGAGGATTCGGATGGCCACCCGTCGGACGTCCTTGATGGGCGCCTGCGGCAGCAGCGTCGACGCGGCGGCGCCCTTCTTGGTCCCCGTCATGATGGGCTCGAGCCGGCCGCCGCCCAGGAGCCGGAGGTACACGGGCAGTCGGATCTCGACGCCGCGGAGTCTGGCCTTGTCCAACGCCTGGTGCTTGCGGCGCAGGATGCCGTTCTGGACGTAGAGCAACTGCCCACGGTCGGTGAGTGCGTACTTCCCGTAGCGGATCGCGTACGTGATGATCGCCAGGACCCCGGCCACCATCCAGACGGCGATCGCCTCGCCGACCAGAGTCCACGGCTGCCCCAGCGAATCGAGCCACGAGACGACGGCCTCGACGGCCGCGAGCTCCATGACCCGGTCGTGCATGTCTCCCATCTGCCAGGTGATGAGCCACAGTGACAGGAGCACTCCGAACCCGATGAACGAGAACGGGGCGAACCGGGCCCACGTGACGCGCCACTGGGAGATGTCCTCACCGTACTTCGAGCCCCACTGCTCCTCGTCCTCCTCGCTGAGCGTCGGGTCCAGGGCGCGACGGTGCTTGAGCAACTCGTCGCGAAGCGGCTCCACCAGGGTTGTGTCGATGGCGTTGAGCCGGAACCGCTCGGCGTCCGATTTCCCGGAGTCCGCGCGGCCGGTGCCGACCTCGACGATCGACACCCGCATGACCCGGTGGAACAGGTCGGACTCGGTGTCCACACTGCGGATCCGCTGGCGCGACACCGTGACCACGTTGCGGCTGAAGAAGCCCTTCTTGAGGATGATGTGGGTCCGGCCGACCTGATAGCTCGTGGACAGCCACCGCAGCAGACTGCCGAGCACGATCAACGAGATGACGCCGATCTCGAACCAGTAGTTGTTTCGGTTCGACCCCAGCCACAGGGAGATGAGGAACAGCGGGAGCAACCGGGTGAGCATCCCCAGCGGGTCCACCAGCAACATCCGCCAGGACAACCGCTCCCACGGAGCCTCCGGGTCGACCTTTCCGTCGGCGTCGGCCGGGTCGGCCTGTGTGGTCTCCTCCGGCGGTTCGGCCCCCGGGGCCGGTGCGGTGTCGACGGAGGAGCCGGCCTCGTCGTCGTCCGGATCCGTCGTCACCCCGGTCACACCGCCCGGTCCGCTCACGTCCCGTCCTCCGAGTCCAGGTTGGCGATGGCGATGAGGTGCTGGGCCAGAGCCTCCGCATCGGCGAGGGTCAGACCCCTGATCTCGACGGTGCCCTGGGCGGATGCGGTGGAAGCGTGGACGGTGGCCAGGCCGAACCAGCGCTCGAACAGGTTGCGGGTGGTGTACACGGTCTGCAGGCGGGCCAGCGGGGCGATCCGGAACTGCGTGGTCCACCAGCCCTTGCGCGAACACACCGCGGTGTCCGAGACGTCCCAGCGGGCCACGAGGTAGCGCCACCACGGCGCCACCACGATGGACATGAACGCGAACGGGACGGTCGCGGCCAGCGCCACCCAGTTCCAGAACCCCATCACGTTGTCGCCCCAGAAGTACCACCCGACCTGCAGGGCGGCGAGGATCGCCCACGACCAGATCCCCTCGATCACCCAGAGCACCGGCGTGCGCGGGGAGATCCGGTGTCGCGGAGCCGTGACCAGCACCCGGGTGGACGTCAGCAGACCCTCCCCGGAGTCCGAGGCTCCCCCGGGGACGGTCGAGGGAGCCGGCTCGCGCAGGGCATGGGCGCCACCGGCACCACGGGGAGGTGCGGACACCAGGGAATCGCCGTTGCTGCGCAGGGGACGGGCGGGATCGGACATGCCGCCCAGACTAATGCGCGGTCCCATTCCGTACGCCCGTGACCTCCCACGCAGCACCGGCCCTCCACCTCTCGGCCCCGGTGGGGCATCATCACGGGCATGGATCTCGCCCTGACGCCTGTCGATCCCGAGCCCACGCATTCGGCCATGCGGCGCGCGCTGCGCCGGGCCTCCGACGGGCTCACCCTCGATGTGACCGAGGCGGCGGTGCTGCTGGCCGCGCGCGGTGATGATCTCGCCCGACTCACCGGGCTGGCGGCCGCGCGTCGCGACGCCCGCCTCGTCGACGAGGGGCGTCCGGGGGTGGTGACCTATTCCCGCAAGGTGTTCGTGCCCCTGACCCGCCTGTGCCGGGACAAGTGCCACTACTGCACGTTCGTCACCGTTCCCGGGAAGCTCCGGGCGGCGGGCGAGGGCATGTTCCTCGACCCCGACGAGGTGGTGGACCTGTGCCGGCGCGGAGCGGAGGCCGGGTGCAAGGAGGCCCTGTTCACGCTCGGCGACCGACCGGAGGACCGCTGGCCCGAGGCGAAGGAATGGCTCGAGTCCAGGGGGTTCTCCTCCACGCTGGACTACGTCCGGGCCATGGCGATCCGCGTCCTGGAGGAGACCGGTCTGCTGCCGCACCTCAATCCCGGGGTGATGAGCTGGTCGGAGCTGTCCACGCTCAAGCCGGTCGCACCGTCCATGGGGATGATGCTCGAGACCACCGCCACGAGGTTGTTCACCACCCCGGGGGAGTGCCACCACGGCAGCCCGGACAAGGACCCGGCCGTGCGGTTGCGCACCCTGACCGACGCGGGGCGTCTCGCGGTGCCGTTCACCTCGGGGATCCTGGTGGGAATCGGGGAGAACAGGACCGAGCGGGCCGACAGTCTGCTCGCGCTCGCCGGGCTGGCGAGGGAGTTCGGGCACCTCCAGGAGGTGATCGTCCAGAACTTCCGGGCCAAGCCCGACACCGCCATGCGCGACTCGGCCGACGCGGATCGGGACGAGTTCCTGGCCGCGATCGCCGTCGCGCGACTGGTGCTCGATCCGCGGGTCGCCGTCCAGGCCCCGCCCAACCTGGTCGACCGGGATGACGTGCTGGCACTCATCGGCGCGGGGGTGGACGATCTGGGCGGCATCTCCCCGCTGACACCCGACCACGTCAACCCCGAGCGCCCGTGGCCGCACCTGGAGGGGCTCACCGCCGACCTGGCGGCGGCGGGCTGGTCGCTGACCGAGCGACTCACCGCCCACCCGCGCTACGTCGGTGCGGGTGACGCCTGGATCGACCCCAGGGTGTCGGGGCACGTCCACGCGATCGCCGACCCGGGCACGGGTCTGG
>NZ_JAALDX010000016.1 GCF_014145095.1 Dietzia sp. SLG310A2-38A2
GCGTCTGCGGAGTCCGCGGGCACGCCCTCGGAGACCGCGGCGTCCACCGGGACGGATGCCGCGCCCTCTGCCGCATCACGGCCCGCCGACGCCCCTGCCGCGTCCCAGCCGGTTGCGACACCTCCGGCGGACGAACCGGCCGCCGAGGAGAAGTCGGTCGAAGGACAGGCTGCCGAGAAGGCACCATCGGAGAAGATCGATCCCATCAAGGTCGAGCGCGTTCCGGCGGGTCCGACACCGCCACCGGGCGCCGTGAAGTTCGTCGAGAAGTTCCTCGCCCGCCATGGCGGCGCGGCCGATCTGGTCCTCCAGCCCACCGGTCGTACGGGGATCCGTCTGACGTTCGTGGGCGCGGACGGGGTCATGGGCGACTACATGGTCGACACCCTCGCCGAGGCCGAGGCCGTGCGCGATTCGGTTCCCGGGCTCACCGGTTCGGACTGGACCCGTGAACTGGTCTCCCATACCGATGTGCCCGCGGGCCACTGGAAGCGCATGGCCGGCTCCGGATCCCTGCTCTGAGTCTCCCGTAAGACGAGAACGGCCCCGCCACGGCGGGGCCGTTCTCCGTTCGCGGGGCGGGCACACCCGCCGGCCGGACTACGCGGGCCGTGCGTTCCCCACCGCGGGATCCCGGATGACAGCCGAGGCCCAGAGAGCACCGGTCACGGCGGTGATCGCCCCGGCCAGGGTCACGTGCAGGACCACCAGCACCTCGGGCACCCCCAACTGGTACTGGGTGATCCCCACGACAGCCTGTGCGGCGATCAGGGCGATCAGGATCAGACAGCGCCGGATGGCCGGTCCCCGAGCGCGCAACGCGAGCAGGCCGAACGCCAGACCGATGAGCAGGCAGACGTACCCGACCATCAGTTCTGCGTGGAAGTGGACCAGCCACTGGATCGGCATCTGGAGGCGGTCGGCGGCCTCGATGCGGGCGTCACCGGCGTGGGGGCCGGCTCCGGTGACCATGGTGCCGGTCACCAGCACGCCGACCAGGAGTACGGCGGAGAGGACGATGAGCCAGGACAGCGGTGTGGGGAGGACACGGCGGGCGGGGGAGTCGTCGGACTCACCGATCCGTACGAACAGGACGGCCGCGAGCCAGGCCAGGATCATGGACGGGAGCAGGTGGAGCGCGACGGTCCACCACACGAGGCCGGCCAGGACGGTGATGCCCCCGATCACCGCCTGCGCCAGGATCCCCGCGGGCATCGCCCACGCGAGCACCTTGAGCCCGCGTCGACGACCGGCACGATGGATCGCGAGCAGCAGGGCTGCCGCGATCGCGACCAGCACGAAGGTCAGGAGCCGGTTGCCGAACTCGATCGCCTGGTGCAGCGCGGGGCCGGCGCCGGCGACGGGGACGAAACTGTCCTGGTTGCACCGTGGCCAGGTCTCGCAGCCCAATCCCGAGGCGGTCACCCGAACGGTGACCCCTGTGGTCATGATGCCGATCTGGGCGAAGACGTTGGCCAGCGCCAACCCCTTCTGCAGCCGGATCGACGGCATCGGCAGACGGGACAACGGTCCCGTCGGTCCGGGGGGTTCGCTCGTGGCAGGGCTGCCGGGGTTCGGGGCGTGCGAAGTCGAGGTCACGCCCCCGATTCTAGGCGGGCGCGCAGACGGCTCCGCGATCAGGTGAAGGAGAAGTGCCGCACGGCCAGTCCGCCGCAGACCGCGGTCCACCCGGCCAGGACCAGTGCCGCCAGGGCGGGGAAACCTCCGTCGATCGCCGTGACCAGAGCGCTGGTCAGGGCGTACGACGGGACGACGACGAGGAGGTCGTGCAGCCACTCGGGCAGGGCGGCCACGCCGATCGCCAGACCGGCCGCGCCGATGAGGACGAACCAGATGAGGTTGGCCAGTGCCAACACGATCTCGGCCCGCAGGGTGCCCCCGAGAAGGAGCCCCATCGAGGAGAACGCGACCGACCCGAACGCGATCATCACCGCGCCCACGGCCAGGCCGGCCAGGCCGGGGCGCCAGCCGAGCCCGGCGGCGATCGCGCCGAGCAGGACCGCCTGACCGGCCACCAGGATCAGCGTGGCAAGGATCTTGCCGCCGATGATGACGGCAGGCGGGAGCGGGGTGCCACCGAGTCTCTTCAACGCGCCGTAACGACGGTCGAAGCCGACGGCGATGGCCTGTCCGGTGAACGCGGTACCCATGACGGAGAGGGTCAACACGGCCGTGATCGCGTAGTCGATCCTCGGCGATGGGATCGAACCGAACTCGATCGCGGTGAGCGCGAACAACACGGCCACAGGGATCACCAGGGCGACCAGGAGCTGTTCACCGTTGCGCAGGAAGAGCGTCAGTTCCATCCGGGTCTGCGACGCGGCCATCCGGACGAGTGGGGCAGGTGCGGACGGGTGGGCGAACGTGCCCGGCGCGAAGCGGTTGGCGCCGGTCTGGGTGTCGGTCATCGCAGGTCCCGTCCGGTCAGGTCGAGGAAGACCTCTTCGAGGCTCCTGGCGCGGGTGGCCAGGGAGGTGAGCTGGACGTCGGCCTTCTCGAGCGCCGCACAGAGGGTGGTCATGAGTTCGGGGGAGACCGGGCCGTGGACCTCCAGGACCCCGGCCGCGGACCCCGTCGTCACCGTGTGGTCCGGACCGATCGCGTGACTCAGGAGAGTCGGGGAGGCCTCGCCGTCGACGACCAGGGTCACGCCCTCGGACGTCCCTGCCCGAGCGAGTTCGGCCGGCGAACCGGCGGCCACACGGCGGCCGTGGTCGATGATCACGACCTCGTCGGCCAGGGCGGCGGCCTCGTCCATGAGGTGCGTCGTCAACAGCACGGCGGTGCCGTCGCGACGCAGCGCCCGGACCAGGTCCCACACGGCCCGGCGGGACTGCGCGTCGAGTCCTGCGGTGGGTTCGTCGAGGAACACCAGCTCGGGTCGGCCGATGACCGCGATGGCGAGCGAGAGTCGCTGCTGCTGGCCCCCGGACAGCCGCCGGTAGGGGGTGGTGACGTGGTCGCTGAGCCCGAGTTCGGCGAGGAGCCAGTCCGGATCGAGGGGGTCCGCGTAGTAGGAGGCGACCAGACGGACCATCTCCCCGACACGCGCCGCGGGGTACGCCCCGCCGCCCTGCAGCATCATGCCGATCCGGCTGCGGACCCGCTGACGGTCGGACACCGGGTCGAGCCCCAGCACCCGGAGAGAGCCACCGTCAGGGCGGAGGAATCCCTCGCAGACCTCGACCGTGGTGGTCTTGCCGGCGCCGTTGGGGCCGAGGAGCGCCATCACCTCACCACGGTCCAGACGGAGGTCCAGCCCGGCCACGGCCGTGGTCTCACCGAACCTCTTGACGAGTCCCTCGACGTGGAGCGCGGGGGAGTCGGTGCGTGAGGTCACGGGAGCATTCTAGGCCGCGCCGACTACCGGAAGCGCAACAGCCCCGGCCAGCGGAACATCGCGATCAGCAGGAACGTCACGGCCACGACGGTGGCCACCCACGCCTGGACGGTGACGAACGGCGGCAGGCCCGCACCCGGCGGGAGGGTGAAGCAGGCGAGCACGGCGCTGACCGCCACGACGGGGATCCGGAACTCCATCCGCGAGGCCCACGCCGCGAGCGGGATCAGGGCCCACAGCACGTACCAGGGCTGGACGACGGGGAAGCACAGGACGATGGCTGCCATCGACACCCCGAGGCCGCCGACCGGGTCGATCCGCCCGGCGGAGACCGCGAACAGCATCCTGACGGTGAACACGCCGGCGATCACGAGCGCCGCAGTCTGCACCATCACGAGGATCTGGGCGGTGTGGTCTCCCAGTCCCAGGTACTGTCCGATCCCGCCGACGATCACCCCCAGGGCCGTGGGCGGTGAGAGCCAGCTGCGTAGAGACGTGGCCGCCCCGAGCTTCGTGATCCACCCGAGGCCCGAGGAGGTCGCGAGCATGGCCAGTCCGGTGGTGGCACCGCTGATGACCACCATCACCAGAGCCGCCCGAACGGTGGCGAGATATCCGCCACCCCACCGACGGGCGAGCGCCATCCCGACGAAACCCAGGGCGACGACGGTGGGCAGTTTCACCAGCGCCGACCCGGTGACCAGGACGGTCCCCACGACGAAGAGGACCGTGGTTCGACGGCCGGATTCCGGGGAGTCCACCGCACGCAGGGCCAGCACGAGCCCGACGGCCAGCAGTCCCATCATGAGCGACTCGGAGTGGATACCGGACACCAGGTGGAACAACACGAGCGGATTGGCGACCGCCAGCCAGAGCGCCGCCACGTCCGACACCCCGCAGTACTCGGCCAACCGTGGGACCGCCCATCCCAGCATGAGGATCCCGATGATGGCCACCACCCGGTGCAGGATCGTGCCGACCACCACGTCGTCCCCCGTGAGCGTGTGGATCACCTTCTGCACGCCGAGGAACAGCGGGCCGTACTGGTTCGGGGTGTCCCGCCAGATGTCCGGGACGTTGACCGTCAGGGCGTGGGAGGTGCCCAGCGCCGACACCGGCCCCAGTGCGTACGGGTCGTCGAGTGTGTTGCCGATCGCGCCCTGGGCCAGATAGCTGTAGACATCCTTGCTGAACATGGGTGGGGCCAGGGCGAGCGGCAGCGCCCACGACGCGATGATGCGGTCGAGTGTGGCCCGGTCGATGCGGCCGCTCAGCCGTCCCCGGCGATCCCGGCCCAGGACGTACGGGGCGAGCAACAGCCAGCAGAGCGTCACCACCACCATCCCGGTCATGACCACGGTCATGGAGGACTGTTGCACCCTGAGCCACAGACCGAACAACCGCTCACCGGCGACGGGATTCTGCAGGACCGGCAGAGCGCCGGCGCCGAGGGCACCCACCGCCATAGCGACGGCCGCGGTGGTGCCGATCCTGCGGATCCGACGGAGTCGGGCCAGTTCAGCCGACGGTGGGGTCCCGGTAAACCGTTCCTCGGTGTGCAGTCGGGCGGTGACCGACCCCGCGCCGCGTACCGGGAACCTGGGTGCCACTGACCTCAGCCTCTCTCCACAGTGGGTGTCGCAGGTCACATTCCGACGGCACCGCCGGACTCGCGGGGGGTGGGAATATTTCCGTCACGGAAGTGTTGCGTAATATGAGGTGGTGCGTCCCGCACGGGGCGCACCGAGCATAGCCGGAAGGGAGTGGCAGATGAGCGTGCAGCACGCGTACGAGAGCAGCACGCGGCCCGACACCCGCTCGGCCGTCCGTGAACTCCTGTTGGAACGAGGGGCACTGACCGCCGTAGAGATCGGACGGGAGCTCGGGTTGACCGCTGCCGGTGTCCGCCGACATCTGGACCAACTGGTCGAGTCCGGGGAGGTCGAGGCCACTCGGACCCGCCCGGCCGGCACCCGCGGCCGTCCGGCCAAGGCCTTCCAGGTCACCGCGATGGGCCGCAGTTCGGCGCAGCACGGGTACGACCACCTTGCCGTGGAGGCCCTGTCCGCCCTGCGTCGTGTCGGCGGCCCCGCTGCGGTCGCGGACTTCGCGCGCCAGCGTGTCCGGTCGTTGATCGGGCACGTCCGCCCCGCCGACGGTCCGGACGACGTCGAGCGTGCGGCGACCGACATCGCTACCGCGCTCACCGGGTCGGGTTATGCCGCCTCGATCGAGGAGGCCGGGACGGGCCTGCAGATCTGCCAGCACCACTGTCCGGTCTGGAACGTCGCTTCCCGGTTCCCGGAACTCTGCGAGGCCGAGCAGGAGGTGGTGTCCGAGATCGTGGGCACCCACGTCCAGCGTCTGTCCACCATTGCCGGCGGGAACTGCGCCTGCACCACGAACATCCCCACGGGGACGGTGACCGCCGGAGCCCTGGCGGCCACCATCCCCGTAGCGGCCGGCGCAGACGCGTCGGTTCCGACCCCCGAAAGGACTGTGCGATGACCATCACCCCAGATCAGGTGACGGCCGACGTCACCGTGCACGAGCCGACCACTGATGAGGAGCGGATCGCCTCCCTCGGTCAGTACAACTACGGTTGGCACGATTCCGACTCCGCCGGTGCGACCGCACAGCGTGGCCTCTCGGAGGCCGTGGTGCGTGACATCTCCCAGAAGAAGAGCGAGTCCGAGTGGATGCTCGCCAAGCGACTCAAGGCGCTGGCGACGTTCTACAAGAAGCCGATGCCCGGATGGGGTTCGGACCTGTCGGGGATCGACTTCGACAACATCAAGTACTTCGTGCGGTCCACCGAGAAGCAGGCCACCTCGTGGGAGGACCTCCCCGAGGAGATCAAGAACACCTACGACAAGCTCGGCATCCCGGAGGCGGAGAAGCAGCGTCTCGTCGCCGGCGTCGCGGCCCAGTACGAGTCCGAGGTGGTCTACCACCAGATCCGTGAGGACCTCGAGAGCCAGGGTGTCATCTTCATGGACACCGACACCGCGCTCAAGGAGCACCCCGAGTACTTCGAGGAGTACTTCGGTTCGGTGATCCCGGCCGGCGACAACAAGTTCTCCGCCCTCAACACCGCGGTGTGGTCGGGCGGCTCGTTCATCTACGTCCCGCCGGGCGTCCAGGTGGACATCCCGCTGCAGGCCTACTTCCGCATCAACACCGAGAACATGGGCCAGTTCGAGCGCACGCTCATCATCGTCGACGAGGGCGCCTACGTGCACTACGTCGAGGGGTGCACCGCGCCGATCTACAAGTCGGACTCGCTGCACTCGGCCGTGGTCGAGATCGTCGTCAAGAAGGGCGGCCGCTGCCGCTACACGACCATCCAGAACTGGTCGAACAACGTCTACAACCTCGTCACCAAGCGCGCCCGGGCCGAGGAGGGTGCCACCATGGAGTGGATCGACGGCAACATCGGCTCCAAGGTGACCATGAAGTACCCGGCGGTCTGGCTCACCGGCGAGCACGCCAAGGGCGAGGTGCTCTCGGTGGCGTTCGCCGGCGAGGGCCAGCACCAGGACACCGGTTCCAAGATGCTGCACCTGGCGCCCAACACGTCCTCGAACATCGTCTCCAAGTCGGTGGCGCGAGGCGGCGGGCGCTCGGCGTACCGCGGGCTCATCCAGATCAACGCCGGCGCCAAGGGCTCCAAGTCCAACGTCGAGTGCGACGCACTGCTGGTCGACAACATCAGCCGGTCCGACACCTACCCCTACATCGACATCCGCGAGAACGATGTGACGCTGGGGCACGAGGCCACCGTCTCCAAGGTGAGCCAGGACCAGCTTTTCTACCTCATGAGCCGCGGCCTGGCCGAGGACGAGGCGATGGCCATGATCGTGCGCGGATTCGTCGAGCCGATCGCCAAGGAGCTCCCCATGGAGTACGCCCTCGAGCTCAACCGCCTGATCGAACTCCAGATGGAAGGGTCGGTGGGCTGACCACCATGACAGACACCACTGCACCCACCACCGGGACCGGCCCCACGCCGGTGACGGACCGCTACGGGGTCCCGGTCACCGCGACCAAGGGCGACCAGTTCTCCTCCTTCGACGTGAACGCGTTCGAGGTCCCGAGCCACAAGGACGAGATCTGGCGCTTCACCCCGCTCAAGCGGCTGCGCGGGATCCATGACGGTTCCAACGTCACGGCTACCGGCAGCCTGCTCACCTCCGTCGCCGAGCGCGAGGGACTCAGCATCGAGACCGTCCCCACCACGGACCGGCGCATCGGCGAGGCCGGCGCCCCCCGTGACCGCGTCGCCGCCCAGGCCTTCAGCTCCGTCGAGCAGGCAACGGTGCTGACCGTGGCCAAGGAGACCGTCCTCGACGAGCCCGTGTACGTGACGGTCGACGGACCGGGGGAGGGCGAGTTGGCCTACGGCCACGCCCAGATCCGCCTGGAGCCGTTCGCCAACGCCACGTTCGTCGTGGACCAGCGCGGCGGGGGGACGATCGCCGAGAACGTCGAGTTCGTCGTCGGCGACTCCGCCCACCTCGAGGTGGTCCTCATCCAGGACTGGGATGACGACGCGCTGCACCTGGCCAATCACCACCTGCAGGTCGGTCGCGACGCGACCCTGACCTACACCGCCGTGACCTTCGGCGGCGAGCTCGTGCGGATCGCGCCGCTGGCAGCGTTCACGGCCCCGGGCGGCACGGTGAACATCAACGGCCTGTACTACGCGGACGACGGCCAACATCTCGAACACCGGTTGCTGGTCGATCACGCGGTGCCCCACTGCACCTCGCGGGTCCTCTACAAGGGCGCGCTTCAGGGCGACGCGACGTCGAAGCTGCCCGACGCCCACACCGTGTGGATCGGCGAGGTCCTCATCCGCGCCGCGGCCGAGGGCACCGATACGTACGAGATGAACCGCAACCTCGTCCTGACCGACGGGGCGCGCGCGGATTCCGTACCGAACCTCGAGATCGAGACCGGCGAGATCGCCGGCGCCGGTCACGCCAGCGCCGTGGGGCGCTTCGACGAGGAGCACCTGTTCTACCTCATGTCCCGAGGCATCGCCGAGGACGTCGCCCGGCGCCTCGTGGTCCGTGGGTTCTTCGGCGAGGTGATCAACCGCATCGGCGTGCCGGAGGTACGCGAGCGGATCGCCGAAGCCGTCGAGCTGGAGCTGCAGTCCTCCGGGATCTGATCCCAGGCCCCCGAGAGACCACCCCCGAAGACTTCAAGAAGATTGCGAGCACACCAATGACCATTCTCGAGATCAAGGGCCTGACCGCCCGCGTCGCGGCGACCGCGGACTCGGCTGAGACCGTCGACATCCTCAAGGGCGTCGACCTGACCATCGAGTCGGGCCAGACCCACGCCATCATGGGCCCCAACGGCTCCGGCAAGTCGACCTTGGCGTACGTCATCGCCGGCCATCCCAAGTACGAGGTCACCGGCGGCACCGTCACCCTCGACGGGGAGGACGTCCTGTCGATGGAGGTCGACGAGCGCGCCCGCGCCGGCCTGTTCCTCGCCATGCAGTACCCGACCGAGATCCCCGGGGTCTCGACCGCCAACTTCCTGCGCACCGCAGCCACCGCGGTCCGGGGCGAGGCGCCCAAGCTCCGGCACTGGGTCAAGGAGGTCAAGGAGGCCATGTCCGACCTCGACTTCGACCCGGCCTTCTCCGAGCGCAGCGTCAACGAGGGCTTCTCCGGCGGCGAGAAGAAGCGCCACGAGATCCTCCAGTTGGATCTCCTCAAGCCCAAGATCGCCGTGCTCGACGAGACCGACTCCGGTCTCGACGTGGACGCGCTGCGCGTGGTGTCCGACGGTGTCAACCGTTACCGGAGCGAGGAGAACGGCGGCATCCTCCTCATCACGCACTACACCCGCATCCTGCGGTACATCTCGCCCGACCGGGTCCATGTCTTCGTGGACGGCCGCGTCGCCGCCTCCGGTGGAGCGGAGCTGGCGGACGAGCTCGAAGCCGAGGGCTACGAGAAGTACCTCACGCCCGCGAACGCCTGATCGGACAGCTGGGAGAACATGACCTTGACCCTCGATCTCACGGCCGTCCGCTCGGATTTCCCGATCCTGCAGCGGACGGTCCGCGACGCAAAGCCCCTGGTCTACCTCGACTCCGGGGCGACCTCACAGCGACCGATCCCCGTACTGGACGCGGAGCGGGACTTCCTGCTGCACTCCAATGCGGCGGTCCACCGGGGTGCGCACCAGCTCGCGGAGGAGGCCACGGACGCCTACGAGGACGCCCGCGCGACCATCGCCGGGTTCGTCGGGGCCGGGGTGGACGAACTCGTCTTCACCAAGAACGCCACAGAAGCCCTCAACCTCGTCGCGTTCGCACTCGGGGACGAGAGGTTCGGTGAGTACGCCGTCGGCCCCGGTGACGAGGTCGTGATCAGCGAACTCGAGCACCACGCCAACCTTGTGCCCTGGCAGGAGCTGTGCCGCCGGACGGGCGCCACCCTGCGGTGGTACGGGGTGACCGACGACGGCCGGATCGACCTCGACTCGCTCCAGTTGACCGACGCGGTCAAAGTCGTCGCGCTGACCCATCAGTCCAATGTGACCGGGGCGGTGACGGACGTGGCGCGGGTAGTCGAGTCCGCCAAGGCCGTGGGCGCGCTGGTCGTGTTGGACGCCTGCCAGTCCGTGCCGCACATGGCCGTGGACTTCCACGAGCTGGGTGTCGACTTCGCCGCGTTCTCCGGGCACAAGATGCTCGGGCCCACCGGCATCGGCGTGCTCTACGGACGCCGCGGGCTGCTCAGGGCCATGCCGCCGGTGCTCACGGGTGGATCGATGATCTCCACCGTGACCATGGAGCAGTCGACCTATGCCGACCCGCCCCAGAGGTTCGAGGCCGGGGTGCCGATGGTGTCGCAGGCCGTGGGCCTCGCCGCCGCGGTGCGCTACCTCGAGGGCGTGGGGATGGAGACGGTCGCCCGGCACGAGGAGTCGCTCACCGCGGCCACCCTCGAGGCCCTCGGCCAGATCCCCGGCATCCGGATCGTCGGTCCGCGGGACATGGTCGCGCGGGGCGGTGCCGTCTCCTTCGTGGTCGACGGTGTCCACGCCCACGACGTCAGCCAGGTCCTGGACGACGACGGTGTCGCGGTACGAGTGGGACACCACTGCGCGTGGCCGCTGCACCGCCGACTCGGAGTGCAGTCCACGGTCCGGGCCTCGTTCGCGCTGTACAACACCCTCGACGAGGTCGAGGTGCTCGCCCGGTCACTGCGCCGGGCCCAGGAGTTCTTCGGAGTGGGAGGTGCGCGTTCGTGAAACTCGAGCAGATGTACCAGGAGGTCATCCTGGACCATTACCGACACCCGCACCACAGCGGACTGCGGGAGCCCTTCGGGGCCGAGGTGCATCACGTCAACCCGACCTGCGGCGACGAGCTGACGCTGCGGCTGCAGCTCTCCGACGACAAGTCGACGATCGAGGACGTGTCCTACGACGCGCAGGGGTGCTCGATCAGTCAGGCGTCCACCTCGATGATGGCCGACCTCATCGTCGGGCGGACGGTGTCGGAGTCCCTCGAGGCCTACGACGCATTCCACGAGATGATCTCATCCCGCGGGAAGCACGAGGGCGACGAGGAGATCCTCGACGACGCCGTCGCCCTGTCCGGGGTGTCCCGCTACCCGGCGCGCGTCAAGTGCGCGCTGCTGGGGTGGATGGCATACAGGGACGCTCTCGGCCGACAGACCGAACAGCATCAGGAGTGAAGTGACATGACCGATCAGATGACCCCGGCCAACGACCCCGCGGTAGACGATCCGTCCGCGGCGGCGGAGAACGAGACCCCGGCGGGCACCGTCTACAACGGTGAGTTCCGCCCGGATCCGAACCGCCCGGAGCAGTCGGAGGAAGACCTCGCACTGGTCGCCGACCTCGAGGAGGCCATGCGCGACGTGGTCGACCCCGAGCTCGGGATCAACGTGGTGGACCTCGGGCTGGTGTACGACATCTGGGTCCGCCCGGGTGAGACCGAAGGCTCCACCATCGCGCGTGTCGACATGACGCTCACCTCGGCGGCCTGCCCGCTGACCGACGTCATCGAAGACCAGGCCCGTAGTGCGACGATCGGTGCCGATCTGGTCAACGACCTCGAACTCAACTGGGTGTGGATGCCGCCGTGGGGCCCGCAGATGATCACTGACGACGGCCGGGAGCAGCTCCGGGCGATCGGCTTCACGGTCTGACTTCCGCGGGAACACCGCCCTCGGCCTCCCGGGGGCCCCGGCGGTTCACCGGGTGTTTACCCTGGAAGCATGGCCCCACCCGCGGAAGACATGGCGACCGGAGCGCCGCGAGACCACGATAGGGACCCGGGAGTAGCCGGATATCGGTTGTCCCGGGCGGCCAGGTGGTTATTGCTTCCGTCGCTTCTCCTGGCGCCGCTGTCAGGTCTTCTGTACGTGATGGTCCGGGTCACCGGGAGCCATGAGCCGTATCAGGGGTGGAACCTGCTGTGGACCGCGTTCGACATCGGAGCCGAGGGAAATATCGCGGTCTGGTTCGCGGCCACGATGTGGCTCCTCGTCGGCGCGTTGGCCGCGCTGGCAGCCCTCACCTCCGATCGGTTCCGCACGTCGTGGTGGTTGTTCGCCGTCGTGGCCGTCATCGCCTCGGCCGACGAGGCGGCGGCGCTCCACGAGCGACTTTTCTACGTGGGTGACCGCCTGGCGCCGGCGCTGCCGGGCGATCTCTACTACAGCTGGGTCATCCCCGGGACCGCCATCGCGTTCGTGGTGGCCGCGCTTCTCCTCCGCCTGGTGCTCGCCCTCCGTACGCGGGTGACGATCTGGCTGATCGGCTCCGCGGTGGTGTTCCTGCTCGGTGCGCTGGTCATCGAGTCCGTCTCCGGGATCGTGGAACGCGACCAGGGGAGGTCCGACCTGTATGTGGCGATCATGTACGTCGAGGAGACCTTCGAACTGATCGGGGTGGCATGGGCCGTGATAGCGCTGGCTTCGATGTTCAGCCTGACCCGGCGCCACGGTGGACTCACCCTCGCCTTCGACGGGTTTCCGCCGTCGCCGGCAGAGACGGGACCAGGACGTCCCGGGGAGGCTTAGGCCGGTCGAGCGTCAACAGCTCGGCGGGGGCGCCGCCGGAGCACTGCGGCGATCATCCCCACCTTGCCGCGTGCGGGAATGATCACCCACATGTCCCACATCGCCAGCGCCAGTTGATACGAGGGGCTCGCGCCGTCGAGGAACCACTGCTGACGACGTCCGTCGATCTGTCCGAACGCGCCGAACAGCTGCCTCAGGGTCCGGCCGTCGGCGCGCAGGAGAACGCGGAGTCCGATCCGGTGCAGCGTGGTGCTCGCCGGGGACCGGGGCGCCGGGATCGGGAATCCGGTGCCGAGGGCGTGCACCGCACCCGGGACCGCCGCCAGCATCGAGGCCACCGAGTACCCCGTCGCCGCGTGGCCATGTCCCCCGGCGGTGCCGAAGGCCTCGATCCGAGGGGCTCCGGACCCACCACCGCGGGGGAGCAGCGGGATTCGCACCCGCTCCACCTCGAGCGGAGCGTCGAGGGCCGACCGCGCGACTCCGCGTCGCAGGAGCCGCGACCGCAACCGGGCCTCAAGGTCAGCGGGATCCGGTGCGGGCGACCCCGCGAGACACGTCTCCTCCAGGAGGACCCTGCCTGAGCCCAGGGGGATCGCGTACAGGAAGCTCGGGCCCAGCTCGTCGTCGTCGTGATCCGTCCGCCAGTCCATGAACAGCGCCGGATCACCGTCGAGGGCGGGGGCCGCGTCCACCGCGTCCAGGACGATCCCGTAGGCGGTCTGGTGGGGGCCGGGATTGGTGGGGCCGCCGGCGCCGCGGCAGTCCACCACACGGTGCGCACGGGCGGTCAGTGCCGGCAACTCGGCATCGTCGACGACCGTTGTCTCGACCGTCACGCCGACCCCGAGAGGCAGGGCCTCGCGCAGGGCGTCGTTGTCGAGCACGCTGTAGATCCGGTCCACCACGACCCGGTCCGGGGAGTAGTGCACCGGCCCGTGGACGGAGTGCGCCAGGACGTCGACGCCACACGCCGCCACCGAGAGCCATGGGGCGAGCTGGTCCGCCCACAGGGAGAGGGTCTGGCGCCACGGCGCGTCGGGCTTCGGGTCGATCGCGAGCACGCTCAGGCCCGAGGCGGCGCAGCGGGAGGCGAGCGCGCGGCCGGCCGGTCCCAGACCGACGACGGCGACGTCGTACAGAGCATCCCCCGTAGCATCCATGACGACCGACAGTACCGCCGATGAGAGGTCATGGACGTGCCG
>NZ_JAALDX010000160.1 GCF_014145095.1 Dietzia sp. SLG310A2-38A2
GGCCGCGGGACCGCGGGGCGGACGGCTCAGGCGAGCGCGGCGCCGCGGGCCCGGTCGAGCTCCTGCTCCAGACCCGCCACCAGGGTCTCCGCCGGCTGTTCGCCACACATGCCCAACCAGTTGGCGAGCATGCGGTGGCCGCCGTCGCTCATCACCGATTCGGGGTGGAACTGGACCCCGTGGACGGGCAGTTCGCGGTGCCGCATCGCCATGATCAGCCCGGACCCGGTCCATGCGGTGGGCACGAGCTCCTCCGGGACGGTCTCCGGCAGCACCGTCAGCGAGTGGTAGCGGGTCGCCGTGAACGGGCTGGGGATCCCGGCGAGGACCCCCGAGTCGTCGTGGGTGACCCGGCTCGTCTTGCCGTGCATGAGTTCGGCGGCCCGGTCGACCGTGGCACCGAAAGCCTCACCGATCGCCTGATGTCCCAGGCACACGCCCAGCACCGGGACGCCCGCGCGTCCACAGACCCCGATGAGCGGGATCGTGGCCCCCGCCCGGTCCGGCGTGCCCGGGCCCGGGCTGAGCAGGACACCGTCGAACTCCGTGACCACGCTCGCCAGCGACGCCGGGTCGTAGCCACCGTCCGGGCCGGCGAGCCTCTCGTCGTCGTTCCGCCACACCTCACACGTCGCGCCCAACTGGCCCAGGTACTGGACCAGGTTGTAGACGAAGCTGTCGTAGTTGTCGACGACGAGGATGCGCATAGATGCAGCGTACTGCTGTCGTCGGGATGAACGTTCCGGGCGGGGCTTGGTAGAGTGGCCTGGATCAGCCCCACCATTGCGAGGACGTCATGCCCAAGTCAAAGGTCCGGTCGAAGACCGAGTACACAGACGCGGCCGTCAGCCGCACCCCCGTCAAGGTCAAGGGGACGCCCACGGGGCAGTGGTACCTCATCGTGATGTTCGGTCTCATGATCCTGGGGCTCGTGTGGTTGGTCACCTACTACATCGCCGGTGAGCGGATCCCGTTCATGCAGTCCCTCGAGACCTGGCAGAACTTCGCCATCGGGTTCGGACTGGCCGTGGTCGGGCTGCTCATGACCATGAACTGGCGCTGACACCCGCTTCACCGGAACCCCGTTCCGCGCATTCCACAGCTTTATACACAGGTCACCCCCCGCACAACGCGGGGGGTGACCTGCATTTTCTCATCGAATTGACATCCATGCAGGTCAAGGTGGTGTATTCGGCGAAGTGACCGGTGTTAGCGGTGCCCGCAGCCGCCCACACAGGCTGTGGACAACTCCCTCCACACTGGGGATAAACCCTCCACGACGACGACGAGGACGACATCGCAGGTCGGGGTGCTGTCCTCTCGAACGCGAATCGAACTCCACCCGTGTGATTCATCCACACTGTGGATTCCGCCTGTGGATAAGGGAGGATGGCGGGATGAGTGAGGCAGCAGCGTCCACCGGCGGACACAACGCCGCGTCGTGGGGCCCGGGGACCCTGTGGCCGGCCGCGCAGATCGCCCTCGGCGCCGGTGCGGTGGTGGTGGGACTGAGCACCGGGGATCCCCTGGGGCTCATCCTCACCGGGCTCCTGGCGCTGCTCGTGGTCCCCGCGGGGGTGATCCAGTTGATGCGGCGTCCCCGGATAGAGGTGGTGGACGGACAGCTCGCGATCAAGAAGCTCGGTGGCGTGGTGTTCGTCCCGCCGGCGCAGGTCGTCGAGGCGCGCGGGCTCGGGGTCGCGAGATGGGGCGTGCGCCAGCACCTCATGCGACTGGAGTACGTGGACGACCGGGGGCGGGAGCAGCTCGACGTGTTCACCCGAGGCGACCTGGGGACCGATCCACGCGAGGTGATGGAGAGGCTGGTGGGCCTGGGGTTCGGGGGGTCCCGAGGCCCGGGGTCAGGCGGCTCTGATGCTGGCCGCCCGGGGCCCGGCGGCTCTGATGCGGGCGGCCCGGAGGCCCGCGGCCC
>NZ_JAALDX010000161.1:0-4816 GCF_014145095.1 Dietzia sp. SLG310A2-38A2
CGGCGGTCTGCTCCGGCCCATCGATGGCGGGGGCTCCGGGGGCGCTCACCCGGCCATCGTCGGTCGCGGCGCATCCGTAGAGGGCCAGCGCGGCGGCGAGGAGTAGCCCGACGCCTGCCCGCCGCGCTCTCCGAGCCCTGACCCGCATTCGAACCGACCAACTTCCGCCCCCGGCCGTGTCCCCCGTACACCGGTCACGCTAGACGACCAGGGCGGCGGCCTCCACCGGGCGAGCGTGGGTCCCGCCGGCGTCCCGCTCGGCGACACACCCTTCACATACTGTGTGACGCACAGTACCGTGCGATAGATGAGCAACGGAGCGGATGCGGTGCTGGGCACCCACCTGCAGGAACTCCGGCGCGGTTCGGTGGTGCTGGCGAGCCTGCTGGCCTGTAGGCGCCCGCGATACGGGTACGCCCTGCTCACCACGTTGGCCGAGGCCGGAATCTCCACCGAGGCCAACACCCTCTACCCGCTGCTGCGCCGCCTGGAGGGGCAGGGGCTGCTCGCCTCCACCTGGCGGACAGAGGCACCCCGACCCCGCAAGTACTACGAGACCACCGCGCTCGGTGCCGAGACCGCCGAGCGACTCCACTCCGAATGGCAGGCGCTGGGCGGCGCCTACACCGATCTGCGGAAGGCGGAGACGTGATGTCCACACTCACCGATCGCTACATCGCCGAGGTGGTCCGGCGACTGCCGGACGGCCAGAGCGAGGACATCTCCGCGGAGATCGCCGCGACCATCGACGACATGGTCGCGGCCGAGCTCGACTCCCCCGTCGACGGCGCCGCGGCGCCCGACCCCGACTCGGTCGAACGCGCCGTGCTCGGTCGGCTGGGTGACCCCGCCGCGCTGGCGCGCCGCTACTCGGGCGCGCGCCCCTATCTCATCGGCCCCGAGGTCTACCCGACGTGGCTGCGTGTCCTGCGCTGGCTCATGCCGATCGTCGGCGCCCTGGCAGCGCTCGCGAGCGCGATCGTCTACGTGGCGACGGCCCCACAGGCCGAACTGGGTGGCCTCATCGGCGAGGTCGTGAGCGGGGTGGTGTCCGCCCTGCTGTGGGCGTTCGCGGCCTGGACTCTGATCGTCGTGATCGTCGAACGGACCACACCCGAGGGCGGCCGCAACCCGTTCACGACGTCGGCCGCCTGGGACCCGTCGGAGCTCGACCATCCCCGGGCTCGACCGGACACCCGCATCGACGCGGTCGTCTCACTGAACCTCCTCGCACTGCTGGCCGCGGTGCCGTTCGTGCCGTCGACCTTCCTCTACATCGGCCACCTCAACGGCGGCGAGTCGCTGGTGAACCCCGACATCCCCGCCGCGTGGCTCGCGGGCTACCTGGTGCTGATCGGAGCGCTGGCACTGGTACAGATCTGGCGCCTGGCCCGCCCGGGGAGGTCCAGGCGGCGGCTGGCCGTCGAGGTGGTCACCGACGTCGTGTTCGGCGCCTTCCTCACCGTCCTGGTGCTGAGCCAGGATTCGGTGATCCACCCCGACATCGTCTCGACAGGCGGGGACGACCTGTCGACCGCGGCGATCCGATGGAGCGTCATCGCCACCGTCTGGGTGATCGTGGTCTGGGACCAGGCCGAGACCCTGCGGGCGCACCGGCGGGACACGGCCGCTGCCCGCTGAGTCGCCGAAGGAGGGACGAACGACGAACGCCCCCGTCCGCGTGGACGAGGGCGCTGCCGGTACCGCTGTTGTGCGCCCGAAGGGACTCGAACCCCTAACCTCTTGATCCGTAGTCAAGTGCTCTATCCATTGAGCTACGGGCGCATTATTCATCTGTCGTGCCAGTTCAACCGGTCACCCGGTGCTCCGGCATGGCGGAGGCGAGAGGATTTGAACCTCCGGTCCCCTTTAAGGAGGACAACTCATTAGCAGTGAGTCCCATTCGGCCGCTCTGGCACGCCTCCTGGAGGCTCTGCTGAGCCAACGAGGGATAACAGTACACACCGGTCGGCGCGGTGCGCAAAACGGCCGGACACCCCGCCGTCATCCGGTGGTCCTACTCTGTACGCATGTCCCCCGACGTGCGCAGCGACCTCGACGCCATCCCCTCATACGTTCCCGGCGCCACGGTCCCGGGCGCGGTCAAGCTGGCCTCCAACGAGACCACCGCGGGCCCCCTGCCGCGCGTGGCAGCGGCTATCGCGGAGGCGGCGGCCGGGGTGAACCGCTACCCGGACATCACCGCCGGCGCGCTGGTGTCCCGGCTGTCGGAGTTCCTCGGGATCCCGTCAGAGAACGTCACCGCGGGCTGCGGCTCGGTGGCGCTGTGCCAGCAACTCGTCCAGGCGGTGTGCGCACCCGGGGACGAGATTCTCTACGGCTGGAGATCGTTCGAGGCGTACCCGATCATCGCGCGAATCGCGCACGCCGTCCCGGTCCCGGTCCCGAACCGGGCCGACGGCACCCTGGACCTCGACGCGATCGCCGACTCCGTGACGGACCGGACCCGGCTGATCTTCGTCTGCACCCCCAACAACCCCACCGGGCCGGCGGTCTCCCACGCCGAGCTCACCGCGTTCCTCGACCGTGTTCCCGAGCGGGTCACGGTGGCTCTGGACGAGGCGTACTACGAGTACCTCCGATCGAAGGACCCCGTCGACGGCGTGGCGGAGTCGATGGCCAGACCCAACGTCGTCGCTCTGCGCACGTTCTCCAAGGCGTACGGCCTGGCGGGGCTGCGCGTGGGCTACCTGACCGGGCCGGTGGACCTGGTGGTGTCCGTGGGGAAGATGGTCGTCCCCTTCTCGGTGAGCTCGCTCGCCCAGGCGGCGGGGATCGCCTGCCTCGAGTCGGGTGACGAGCTCCGTGCCCGCACGGACGCCGTGGTGGCCGAACGGACGAGGGTCCGGGACGCGCTGATCGATCTCGGGCATGACGTGCCGGAGAGCCAGGCCAACTTCGTGTGGCTGCCGCTCGGTGACGCCGCGGCCGCGTTCGACTCGCACTGCCGCGACCACCTCGTCGTCACCAGGTGTTTCACCGGCCACGGGGTGAGGGTGACGATCGGCGACCCGGCGGAGAACGACCGTCTACTGGACGCCGCCCGCGGTTTCGTGACCGGAACGTGACTGTTCCGGCGGGCTCCCGTGACCTCGCACCGGCAAGGTGGGCGGGGTTCGCGTGGGCAGAGCGGTGCCTGCCCACGATCCCGCGCGCCCGCGACGGATCGGAACCGATGGACACCGAAGGAGCCGGATGAGACAGCAGAGTTCATGTGACGACGTGAACTCCTCGCCGGTCGACACGCCTATATGGTCCGGCTCACACTCATCCGCAGAACTCCGCGACCCGGACTCGCCCTCGCTCCGCCGGACCGCGCTCATCACACTGGTGATCGTGGCGATGGGCGCACTCGTCCTCACGCTCGCACCCACACCACACGCCGGCGCCAACACCGGCGAGTCGAGCCGGCCGTGGACGCCCGCGGTCGAGACGCAGTCGGTGCGCATCCTCGGCATCGGCGAGTTCTCCGGTGCGCTGACCCGACCGGTGGGGTTCCAGGGCGAGCTCCGTGACGGCTCGGGAAACGTCCGGCCGGCGGGTGGTGGGGCACACCTGGCCGCGACGGTGGGCAAACTGCGCGACCAGGCCGGTGACGCGATGCTGCTGGCCACCGGCGACTCCATCGGTGGGACCGCTCCGGAGGCGGCGCTCCTGGGCGACCGGCCGACCATCGAGTTCTTCAACCGTCTCGGCGTAGACGGCGCCGGGGTCGGGAGGCGAGAGCTGGAGAAGGGCGCCGACCACGTCCGATCCCTGGTCCGGCCGGGGTGCCGGACCGAACAGGACTGCCGGATGGACCCGCCCCTGCCACCGTTCCACGGTGCGGCGTTCCCGTTCCTGGCTTCCAACGTCATCCCCTCCCCCGACGCGGCACCCACCTTCCCGTTCGCGATCCATCGCATCGGTGACGTCCGCGTGGGGGTCGTGGCAGTCACCCTCCCCTCCGACAGCGCTCCGGAGACCACGACCCGGCTCGCCGACCCCGTCAGGGCGGTCAACGAGACCGTCGAGACGCTGCAGTTCCTCGGCGTGGAGGCGATCGTGGGCCTGGTGCAGTCCACCACCGTGCACGGCAACCTCGACCCCGGCGCCTGCCCGGACGAACTCACCGAGCTGGATCTGGTCAAACGCCTGGACCCCGCCGTCGACGCGCTGATCGTCGGCGCCTCGGGCGGTCCCGCCACCTGCCGGGTACTGGACGCGGAGAACGACGAGCGGGTGGTGGTGGCGCCCGCGTCCCACGGTCGGTCGGTCACCGTCGTCGACCTCGCCGTCGACCCCGCCACCGGCGACGTGATCCGTCCCCAGACCTCGGCGTTCAACCAGACGGTGAACCTCGACATCGCACCCGACCCCGGGACCGAGGAGCTCGTGCGACAGGCCGGTGCCGCCGCCGCGCCGAAGGCCCGCGAGCCCCTCGGGTCCGCCACCGAGACGGTCCCCCGGAGGATGGACTCCAACGGGGAGTCCCCGCTGGCGGACGTCATCGCCGACGGCCAGCTCCACGCCACCCGGGGCCGGGGTGCGCAGCTCGCGCTGTCCAACCCGGATTCGCTGCGCACGGACCTGCCGCAGGGCCCCCTGGACTACGCGACCCTGCACACTGTGCAGCCCTACGGCGACCGCCTCTACCTGGTGACCGTGACGGGCCAGGAGCTCCAGGACGCGTTCGACCACTTCGCCGACGACATCGGCGACAACGGCCCGGCGGTCTCGTCGAACGTGAGCTACACAGTGGACACCCGGCGACCGGTCGGCGCCAGGGTCACCGAACTGCTGGTCGACGACGAGC
>NZ_JAALDX010000161.1:4886-19717 GCF_014145095.1 Dietzia sp. SLG310A2-38A2
ACCGTCGTGGTCAACGAGTTCCTGGCCTCGCCGGAGTTCAACGGCTCGCCCCTCGCGGAGCAGGGGGATCGCCGCGAGGCCGGCCTCACGGACATCAACGCCCTGCTCCGGTACGTCACCGACGAGGGCCCGCTGAGTGCACCCGAGCCCGGGCGGGTCCGCGTCGTCCGGTAGCCGGCCCGTTCGGCGAGTTCCCGTCGCCCGGTAGCCGGCCTCGCGGGGCGCACCGGCCCCCGGTCGCCCGCCTCCATCGGGTGGGGACCACCTCCCACAGTGAGAACCTCTTAGTATTTTCGCGTCGCGCATTCTAAGATCGATTTCATTACCCGTTCCGGCGCCCCCCACCGGACCGACGCGACCTGCCGACGCATCCAGCACACGCCGGTTCGCCCCTCGACCTGATTTGATCCTGAGAAAATGGGTGTCCATGCCACAGCGACGACGGTGTACACGGCCGATGAGAATCGCGCGGATCGGCGCGGGTCTGACCACCGTCCTGGCGCTGGGATCCGGATGTGTGTCAACCGGCGCGGCGCCGGTCGTGGTGACCGACCTGGGTGCCCCCGCCAGGCTCGACGAGGTCACCGTCCAGCGGTTCGAGTACCCCACGCACGGCACCCCGGATCCGGACCAGAACTGGGCTGACCTCTACCTGCCCGCGGGGGAACAGCGGGTCGACTCGATCCCCCTGGCGGTACTCATCCACGGGGGGGCGTGGCAGGACCAGATCGGGGCCGACTCCTTCGACCCGCTCGCCCGCAAGCTCGCCAGCCGCGGGATGGCCGTCTACAACATCGAGTACCGACGGGTGGGGTCGGGCGGCGGATGGCCGGCCACCTTCCACGATGTCGCGAGCGCACTGGACCACGTGGTGGAGGTGGACAAGAAGTTCCCGCAGATCACCACCGATGACGAGTTGGTGGTGGGACACAGCGCGGGAGCCCAGCTCGCCGTGTGGGGCGGCACCCGACACCTGTTGGACGACGACGAGGTCGGCGCGAAGCCGGCGTTCCGCCCGACGCGCGTGGTCTCGATCGCCGGCCCCCTGGACATGATCTACGCGGCCACCCACGGTGACGACAGGATCGTCACGGCGCTCGGCGGGACCCCGGCGGAGGTGCCGGGGCGTTACGCGAAGGTGGATCCCATCCAGAACATCGACCCCGCCACCCCGGTGGTCGCCATGCACGGGGCCCGAGACGTGACCGTGGCGCCCGAGAACTCCCAGCGCTATGTGGATGCGGTCGACCGGGCCGGCGGGAAGGCCAAGATGATCCTGTTCAACGACGAGGACCACGTCTCCCTCGTGTCCGGTGACTCCCGCGCCTACCCCCGGGTGCTCGAGATCATCCGCCACGTGTCGGCGGCGGACCTGCACGAGACGACCGCCTGACCGACGATCCCGCGAGCGGCGGACGCGGAAGTCAGGACAGCGCCGAGTCGAGCCACCCGAACATCCGCGCGTCGGTGAGTTGCCTGGCCAGTGGTTGACAGTGGAAGTTCGCGCCCTCGGCGGCGGTGAACCGCGCCAGTTCGGTGGGGCCGCCCGCGCCGGCGGCGAGCTGCTCGGACTGGCCGGGCCAGAACTGCTCGTCCTCGGGATCGGTCACGAGCAGCGGGGTGGTGATCGCCGACAACTCGTCGCGGGACAGCGAGTACCGGTGGACCTCGGCAAGGGTGTCGAAGTACCCGGTCTCACCGTATGGGCGGGCACGGAACGCCCACGTCCGCGCGGTCGAGGACGAGAACTTCATCCCCAGTGCCATGTCGCGGTCGAACGCCTCCTTCTTGCCGGCCCGGAACACCGTCATCAGGCTGGAGGGGATATGCGCGTTCCACGATGCCGCCACGTCCACGACCCCGGGGTCCGCGACCGCGGCGGCGAAGCGGCGTTCGTACGCCAGTGCCCGCGGCACCCAGTAGCCACCCTGACTGAGCCCGTAGACGGCCAGTCTCGCGGGGTCGACGTCGGAGCGGCCCAGGAGGAGGTCGACGACGGGGGTGAGGACCGACTCCCAGTCCGGGCGGAAGCCGATCCCCCGCTCGAACAGCATCGACTGCTGGCCCGGTCCGTCGAACAGCAGCACGTTGTACCCGCGCGCGAGCGCACCGGCCGCGCCGTTGTGCCAGAGCCCGCTGGTCGCTCCATCACTCCCGTTGACCATCACCAGTGTCCGACGGGGTTCCGGATCGGTCGACGGCCGGAGGAACCACCCGGGCATAGTGTCCTGCTCCCAGGGGATCGACACGCGCTCGATGATCCGGTCGGTGGTGTCGACGAAGCCCTCCCAGCTCGATCGCTGCAGGCGGAAGGTGGACGTCAGCCGGTCCTCGGACTGCAGGCCGCTCGCC
Organism: Dietzia sp. SLG310A2-38A2; assembly: GCF_014145095.1. GTDB lineage: Bacteria > Actinomycetota > Actinomycetes > Mycobacteriales > Mycobacteriaceae > Dietzia. The sequence goes on from NZ_JAALDX010000161.1 coordinate 7,239, forward strand.
GCGTTCACCGCGACCGCGAGGTAGGTGGCCGCGCGCAGGTAGGCCGCCGACGCGGTCACCGTCCGCCCTGCCGCCGCCTCCCGTTCCGCCGCGGCCCGGACCCTGCTCCCGAGGTCGTGCCAGGCCCGGAACCAGTGGTCGTGATCGCCGTCTCCGACGTCGTCGACGGTCGCCAGAACCTCGCCGGCGCCGTAGGCGACGGCACCGAGTAGACACCGCACCTCGTAGTCGAAGTCGGGATCCTTGTAGAAGCCCTTGCTCAGTGCGCGGTGGGGGCGGGCGGAGAAGAAGGCCGACACGGTCAGGTCCCCTGACAGTTGGAGGTGGGGGCGACGCCGGCGAACCGGTCGGTGAGGAACTGGGCTGTCTGCGCCTGGAAGGGGACGAAGGCCTCGGAGTGCCCGAGGCGGTCGTACTGCGCGTAGGTGACGGCGACGCCGCGGGCGCAGTACTCGTGCGCCAGGCCGGCGACGTCGGCGGTCACCATGACCGAGTCGCCGATCCCGTCGACGTTGCCCACGGCGAGCAGCATCGGGACCCGTGGCGTGCCCGTCGTGCCCATCACGTTGTCCCCGATCGCGCTCACCACCGCCGGGATGTCCAGCAGGGACGTGTACGGGGGGCGGACCATCTGGGCGTCGGTGAGTCCGGGGTAGTCGGCGGCGAAGGCGTTGATGCACTGCGAGCTGACGGTCTCGACGAGCTGGCGGCCGTAGTCGGACAGGAAACTGTCGGTGTCGATTCCATACGCGCGCTGATAGGACACGACGAGTGCGGGGATGACCCCGGCCCACGAAGTACTCCCGCTCACGTACGGGAGGTTGTGGGCCACGTTCACGGGGAGCCCTCCGGCGGCCGCGCCGACGATGTTCAGTTCCGGCGCGTAGGTCGGCGCCATCTCGGCACCCCACTGGGTGGGGACGGACCCGCCGGAGTATCCGGCCAGTCCGACCGGGGTCGAGGCGGGCAGTCCGAGGTGGTCGATGGTCGCGCGGACGCCGTCCAGGGCGGCGTAGGCGGACTGGCGCCCGATCGTCCACTCCAGGTCGGGGCCCTCGTAGTCGGGGACGACGACGGTGTAGCCGGCCGCGAGGTACCCGGCGATCACCCCCTGTTCGGCGATTCCCGCCTGGCTGGGCGCTCCGTTCCCGGTCAGCGTGTAGGAGGGGTCGCATTCGGAGCCGAGGGCGTCGTAGGCCATGTGGTAGGAGATCAGCCGGGCGGGCCCCGGGACCAGCGGTCTGAGGATCGTCGCGACGGTGGCGCTCGGGCCGCCCGCCTGGTCGGTCGTCCGGTAGAGCACCTGGGTGCTGGTGAGGGGCGTGGCGCGTTCGAGCGAGCCGTAGGACATCGATCGGCTCCGGATCACCGTTCCCGGCGCGAGATCGGCGATCGGCCCGTCGGGGGTGTAGAACGGGTCGGCGGACGGGAGGGGCACGGGTGGAGGGGCGGCGGACTGAGCCTCTGCCGATCCCGTCCCGACTCCGAGACCCGCGCAGAACAGCAGCAGGAGGGCGAGGCTGCACGCGACACCCCGACGCATCTGATGGATGGCGGTACTGGGCCCGGTCATGGCGCACTCCCGGCGTCTCGTCGCGCTCAACGGATGGTGCGATGGGGACCGGGTCGCCGATCGACAGCGGTGGACGGACCCGCACCCTCACTACGATGGTGTCGCACATCATCCCAGCAGAACACGGTGTTTGTAAACAGGTTATTATCCGGCCGATCCGTCGAGCTCGTCGAGGAGATCGACCGCTGCCCGCGCGTAGTCACCGATCCACCGGTCGTGGATCCTCTTGATCGGCAGCGGCGCGAGCGACAGGTGGCGCTCGCGACCGACCTTGCGCCCCGTCACCAGGTCAGCCCGCTCGAGCACGCGCAGATGCTGCAGCACCGTGGTGCGGTCACTCTCGGGGAACAGGGCGCAGAGCTCACCGGTCGTGCGCGGGGAGTCCTTGAGCGCGTCCAACATGCACCGCCGGATCGGGGCGGCGAGCGCCTTGAACACGGCGTCATCATCACTGTGACCCTTGCGCTCGGTGGCTGACATGTTGTAAATATACAACATGTCAGATGAGTTGAACGAACTGTCCTTCACCGTGTCGGCGCGCGTGGGCCGGCCCGTCGACGAGGTCTACGAGGCCGTGGCCGACCCCGAGCAGTTGTCCCGCTACTTCACGACCGGGGGCGCCCGTGGCCGGCTCGAACCGGGCGCACAGGTGTCATGGGACTTCGCCGACTTCCCCGGACGCTTCCCGGTGATGGTGGTCGAGGCCGATCCACCCCGACGCCTGGCCATCAGGTGGGAGGGGGTCGACGCCACCGAACACGACACCACCACGGTCTTCGAGTTCGAGCCGATCGACGACGGTGCGCGCACCCTGGTCACGATCACCGAGCAGGCCTGGCGCGTGACGCCCGGCGGTGCGGAGAACGCCTTCGGCAACTGCGCGGGGTGGACGATGATGCTCACCGCGCTGAAGGCGTGGGTCGAGCACGGCATCAACCTGCGGGAGGGCTTCTACGCCTGAGTCCACCCGGGGCGGAAGTGGAGGGATTCCACCCCGAAACGCTTATCTCGTGGTCAGAGGCGGAAATTATCCGTCCATCCTCGGGCGTGTCTTATACGTGTCCAATGGGGATAAAAGTGGCCCCGTAGCGCGCTAACGCTCGGGGCCGTGACCACGAGGACGTGACCCTCATGGATTCCATGAGCATACCCGCGCCACCGCCCCTTGGCGACGACGACATCACCCACTTCCGGCACGTCATCGCCGGCGGCCCCGGCAACGACCGTCAGAAGCTCACCGTCGAGGTCGTGTCCCTGGTGGACAACGGGCTCGCCACCCCGCCGATCCTCTCCGTCCACGGCGCGCTCGACATGCACCCGGACCACGCTGACGGTCTGGTCGATGCGCTCCGGCAGGCTCAGGCCGCCCACGCCGCCGCCCGTAAGTCGTGGATCGACGCGCTATGAACGACCAGTGGTGGACTGAGGAAACCGAGCACACGACCGGCCGCGGCGAGGTCGTCTCGTTCCGCACTAGGTCTACGGGAGTCGTCTGGGATGAGTTCCGGCCCCGCGACGAGCACGGTCGGCGCCACTACCGGGCCTGGGTCCGCATCTCGCAGCAGGACGGCGAGGACGTGCCGGGCATCTCCCTGTGGCTGCACAACGGCGTGACCCCGCCGCCGGTCTTCACCGTCGATGAGGCACTCACCCTCGGCCACGCTCTCCTTGAGGCGGCTGAGCTGGTGGACCGAGAGCGCGACGCGGCGATCCGCGCGTTCCTCGAGGACGTCACGTGAATATCGTCAAGCTTCGTCACGGCACGGTGCCGCCGGTGTGGGCGGAGATGATCGCCGGTTACTGGAGCGCTCGATCAGCCGAGGGGCAGTCTCCCGTGGCGCTGTCCAAGCGGGTAGAGCGACTGCGCACGCTCGCGGTCCGGGGCGCTATCGCAGATCCGCGCGCGGCCACGGCCGACGAGCTCGACGCCGCGATCGCGGCCCTGCAGCTCGCGGCGTCGACCGAGCAGAACACCCGGCGCGCGGTCCGCGCGTTCTACCGCTGGGCCGTGGACACCGAGCAGATCGCCTACAACCCGGCCACCCGCCTCGAGGTCACAGTCGTCCTCGATTGCGACCGCACCACTCGCGCGGTGCGGCCGTCAGGACCGCGGCGTGAGCCGTTCCCCGGGCACTGGCTCGACGATGCCGACGCCTGGACCGCGTTCCTTATCGCGTCCGGTTCGACCAACGCCACGGTGCACACGCGGCTGTCCTACCTACGCCGGTTCGCCTGGTGGTTCGACGGACCGGCCTGCACGGTCACCACCAGCGACCTGGTGTCGTTCATGGCGTCGTCCTCCTGGTCGACTGAGACCCGGCGCGCGTTCCGGTCCACCGTGCGGGTGTTCTTCCGGTGGGCTCACAAGCACCGCGGCTACCGGGAGAACCCAGCCGACGACCTGCCGCCGATCCGGCCACACGTGCCAATACCCCGCGCGGCCTCGGACGAGACCGTAGAGGCCGCTCTGACGCTCGCAGACCCGCGGACGGACCTAATGATCCGGCTAGCCGCGTTCATGGGCCTGCGGCGCGCTGAGGTGGCCCAGGTGCATTCGCGCGACGTGCTCACCGATGAGGCGGGACAGCTCTCACTGGTCGTCCACGGCAAAGGCCGGCGCCAACGCGTCGTCCCGGTCCCGGGCGATCTGGTCCCGGACCTGGGCGCGTTCACCGGCTGGCTGTTCCCCTCCGTCATGGGAGGGCATCTGTCCGAGTCGAGCGTCGGTGACCTCGTCGGGGACTGCCTGCCGGCCGGGGTCACGATGCACTGCCTCAGGCACCGTTTCGCCACGAAGTGCTACACCGCGAGCTCCGACCTGATCGCCACCCAGACGCTCCTGGGCCACTCCAAGCCTGAGACCACCCGCCGATACGTCAAGTTCGACGACTCAGGCCTACGCGGCGTCGTGGACGCCGCTGCATCGCTCGCCTGAGCCCTCCCCCTGCCCCGTGAGGGGTACTCACTTCTGTGCACCCCTCACGGGCCGGGGAGACGGCTCAGCTCGTCTACGGCGCTTTCCGGGTAGTCCGCCGTTCACCACTCGACTACCTCCGGTGTGCACACCCACGAACCGGCGTGGGCGCTCTCTCAGCGGTGTCTGGCCAGACGATGAGAGGGTCACGGCAAAGCTCGCACCCTTCCGGGGCGGGCTACTCGTCGTGGGCAGATGGTCTATGCCGACATGGTGACCGGGCAAACTCTGGGGAAGGGGATCAGCACCAGCACCCCGTAGGGGTTCCGCGCCTGAACGGTGACCACCCTGGGGCGTCGATCAGACCGACACCCCAACCGCGGACATGACGACCGAGCGGAACCGCAGATCCGCAGGCACAAGTGTAAAAAGCGAGATTCCTAGGTTGAGCAGGTTCGTGCGCGTCGGTCCCAACTTCGCACCGATGGTGCGCGCCCGGCGCACCCCATTCTCATGCGGCACGGTCTTCTCGGGTGGGGCCGCGAGCGCACGCCCCGGACGCCGACGAGCGGAGTTCAGCTCCGGGCATCCCGCCTGCGGTCGGCCGCCAAGGGTATGCCGAAACCGCATCCCCTCGTCCCCATCGAGAGAGCGGGGCACGGTGGCGGTGGCGGTGACTGTGCACATAAGGGACGGTCCCCGCGGTGAGACCAGACCGCGGGGACCGTTGCCGCCGGTGGCTCGAAGCTCCGGCGACGACCGCGGGACGAGGGCCAGGAAGGCAACACGCGCCCCGCGGGGACTGTGGCCCGGATCGGGTCCGGGCAGTTGGACTGCTACTGATTCGGGCGGGCGCGAGCGCGGTCGAGCTTTGCCCTGAGAAACGCTGTCGCACCTGAGTTTTGGCCGCCCTGAAAAAAATCCTGACTGGCACCGGCACAGGAGTCAGGAGAGGGGGCCCCTCCAATATTTTCGGGGTGGGGGGCCCGGAACCCTAGTTCGGCGCGTTCTCGGAGGCCATCTCGGTAGCGGGCTTGCATCCGGGCGCCCGCCTCGAGGTCTCTGGCCAGCGTTGCGGCCGCGCCCACCGCGTGTGCGGGGGCGGCCGGCTCGCGGACAACCCCGCGCTGTCCTGCCGCCCACTGAGCCACGGTGTTCGCGTGCGCCGCGAGCTTGGCCTCGAGGTCGGCGCGAACACTTCCGTCCGTGCTGCGTTGGGATTGATTGGCCACGGCTAGACCCAGCTCAACCGCTCAGCATCGGAGGTCGGGAGGGCTCCGCTCGGAGTCGACACCAACGCCTCCGCAATCTCACCGAGCTTGCCGGTGAGTTCCTCGGCCCGGCCTACGAGCCCGCGAACTTCCGCGATGACTTCCGCCGCCGTGGAATCGGTGCCGAGCCCAACTGAGCTGGCGAGGGCTTCCCATTGCTCGTCAGTCAGCTTCATCATCCCAGGTTCTCCAGGCCGACGACCTTGCGCATGGCGTAGGGACTAGTGACCCCCATTAGGACCTTGCACCCCATCTGCACCCACGAGCCCATTGTCTGGTCCTCGCGGTAGACCGTGGTCTCCAGCATCTTCTCGTAGGCCAGGAACCCGACACGGTTCTTCGCCAGCGCATAGGCGGTGCCTCGCTCTACCCGATTGGTCGGGAAAATCTCGACGCCTGCTGAGTCCAGCACCGCCTGGTAGTCCTTGCCGTAGGTGGTTTTCAGTGAGGCGTGCTGGATTGGGTTAACGATCCACAGGTCATAGGTGACCCCGATCTCGTCCCGGTCGGCTGACAGTTGCACGTTTGCGAAATCGGCAGTGGGCCGCTGGCCAGGCGGCGTTGGGCTCGCGCCGTCGATGATGGTTGCAGCCCAGTCGTTACCGGCGACGGTAACGGCGCCCTCAAGAGTTGAGACAGCCTCCTCGATGGTATCGACTGCCAAGTAGTTGAGCTCCCGGGCGATGGTGTTGCCGAGTCGAGTAGTCTCCTCGAGCAGCAGGGACCGAGTGTTGCGCAACCGAGCCTCATCCGGGATGTAATAGCGCCCGGACACATCGCGGGAGTTTGCGACGAGCGGGTCCGGCATCTCCTTCGGTCCGACGATCTGCACCTGGTCCCCGACACCGCGGTCTGCCAGTCGGCGGTCCATGTACTGGTCACCGGGGCGGGACTGCCAATACACCACCGAATGCGAGGCCAAGGTGCCGTGCTGGCTGAAGAGCTTGTCAAAGATGATGCTGTTGGCGGTCATCTCGACCACTGCCTGGGTGATGCGCGCAGGGTAGTTCAGCGCGGCGTCGACGCTGATCTTGCCCTTGTCGGAGGTCGTCTTTCCGAGCGGGAAGCCGACTGGGTTACTGGACATCGAGTGCCCTCCTAGCTTGTTGGGTTCTGATTGAGCTGGGAAAGGTCTACTAGCCACCTGCCCCCGACCTTCGCCGCGGGAATGCACCCGCGCCGGGCCCGATCCCTGACCGCACCGGGAGTGATCCCGAGGACCTGAGCCGCAGTCGAAACACCGATAAGGTCCCCTCTAGCGTGAGTTGCACTGTCGGACAGTGCGAGCGGCCTGACGTTCGCGGCGGAGCTGGCGTCAATGGCCCAGGTCAGCGTCTGACGCACCTCTTGCAGTTCTTTCGACAGACGAGCACTGCGGTGACGCCGGAGAAGGCTCTCCAGCGACGCCAAGCCGAGGACGACTGACCTCGCTGCCTCAGGCGAAAGCCAGACTCCAGCCGGGACGACGAGTGCCTGCCGGCCGGTCACAGCTCCCACCGCGCTTTCTCCTCGGCGTGGTCCAGGACCAGAACACTCGCTCGCAGCGCTGTTCGGCGCGCATGGTCCAGCACCTCGGACAGTTGTGCGCCAGGTTCGCAGTAGCTGCTCAGGAGATAGACCAGCTGCAAGAGCACCCGCGTGCTGTCGCCCTGAAACTGAGCGGTAGCAACCAGATGCACGGCTGTGTCCTCGTCACCGACGAGTGATGCTGCGATAACCTCCGCGGCCACCCGCACGATGTTGAAATCTTCGGCTTGCTCAGACACTCGGACCACCGCCGCCCACGATCTGACCAAAGGCGCCGTAGGTCACGCCTGCCCACGTTCCCTGCCGGTGTCGCACCACGAGGCCCTCCGCAACCTCTGAGCACCGTGCACGTACCGGGCAGGTCCCGCACACGCGACGAGCCGCCGCGCTGCGGTAGTTGAAGTCGTCCCGGTGCTCGTCGCGGCTACAGGGGTCGAACAGTTCGTGACGCCCCTTGCACGCCGCACCATCCAGCCGGTAGTCCACGCACATGGACAGGAGTTGCCCCACCCCGCTCACGAGCGGTTCGCCTTCCCCATCTCGCGGAGCAGTTCGGTGGCCGTGAATCCCTCGCGGCCGGCCATGACCGCGGCCGCTCGCGGGGAGCGCTCCACGATGATCGCGGCCGCTGCACGACTAGCGCGCAGCATGTCGCCTACGGTGGCGTCCTCGAGGGCAACGCCACCCCACTCGCGCAGGCAAGTGTCCAACCACCCGCGCAGCTCGGGGTCAACCTCGAGACGGTCGGTGAGTCGCTGGGTCAGGTACTCGTCGGGATAGTTCTGAGACTGGTTCATTCGGATTCTCCAGGGGTGTGTGCGGCGCGGCCACGGCCTCGGCTTCCTCGGCTACGGCGGCGGCGCGGGCGGGGGTTCTCGTCGTCCGGGAGGTGCCCTCCCGGACGCCTCCCCTGACCGGCCCTACCCGGCCCTTCCCTAGACCCGACCCGGACCGGCATGTTGGCCTCCATGACGCCGTCAACCTCGGAGGCTGACAAATCGGCAGGTGGGGGCGCATTTCGGCGAGGGGCCAAGTCGGACTTAGATCGGGCGCAAGTCGAAGCTAAGTCGGTACTTGGGTCCGACTTACACCCCGACTTAGACCCCGACTTAGACCCCGACTTAGCGGCCGCGAGGTCGCCCGGTGTCGGCATTCTCGTCTGACCGTGGTCGCCGTCCGCGACGCCGTCAGGCGTAGCGGTGCCTGTTTTCGCTGGTCCAGGCCGGTTTCTGTTGTCGGCTAAGTCGGACTTAGTGGCCGGGTAACTCGCACTTGAAGTCGACTGGTCCACGGCCTCGGTCGTGGTCTCGACTTCTCTCGACTGGTGGCCGGGTGGGACGTTGCCTGGGCGCACCGGCGGGCCCATTGGCGCGGCCACCTGAATCCCGTGCGAGATCGACCACGGGTGCGTGTTGAGGTACTTCCGTGAGTCCGGCCGGAAGTAGGGCTCAGACGGCACGTCGAGCAGCTGCAGACGCTCGTCCGCGGCCGGGTCCGCACCCCGCTCAGAGTTGCACCGAACGCACGCCACCACGACCGTCTCGACAGTGCCGGCGCGGCCCGGCTCCCGGTGGTCGAACGTTCCGGCGATCCCAGAACGTGAGATGCCCCACCGGACCACGCGCCCGCAGTAGCGGCACGCGTCACCGTCCCGCGCGCGCACCTGAATCGCAAGCTCTGGGTTCGCCCGGTCCTGCCGCCGTTGCCGCTCGAACTCGACCTCGTCGGCGTTCTTCCAGTGAAAGAACTCGTGATCCTCGAGCATCTTCCAGGCCGGTTTGCCGGACGGCGTTTCCGCCGGCTCGAGCAGGCCGGCCTCGATGCACGCCGCCGCGAGCGCCGCTGTGCGTTCGCCAGCGAAGCCTCGACCAACTGCCTGGGAGATGATCCCATCGGTGGCCATCGCGGCCGCCTGGGCCGCGCACCGCAGTAGCCACCCCAGCGCTTCGTGCAGCAACCGCGGGTCGTCCGGGTCGACTTCGGCGAGCTCCATGACCACCGGGTGATTGGCTGCCCTGTCGGACACCTTCAGCCAGGCCACGAAGCATCACCGCCAGCAAGGGGCGCGCGATCCAGCTCCGCCACGATCGAGAGCCGCACGATTGCCACCCGGCACCTCTGGCCGCGTTCCTCGGCCCGTCTGCGCGCGCGCTCAGCCGCGGCAAGCGACACAACGAGCCGGCGCCGTGTCCGGTCGCCCTCCTGGTGTTCGACCAGCAGCGCGAACGCGCCGTCAAACGCCTCGGAGAGCCCGTCAGGCTCTACTGGCGCGGCTGAGCCAGTCTCGTGCTGTTCCACCGCTGCACCGCTAGACTGAGCGGTGATACCGGGTAGTTCACGGCCGGTGTCGAGGTAGTCGAGGGGCACGTCGGCGTAGACGGCGGCACCGGTGTCGAGGCCGGTGCCGCCGTTGCTTATTGCGGTCACTTCGTGACACCGCCCGCCGCGAGGGGCAGCAGGAGTGCATCGAGTTCGTCGAGGTCGACGCGGAGCATCCGGGGGCCAAACCGGTACCCGGTAATGCGCCCGGCGCTGATGTAGCGGCGGAGTGTTTTAACGGAGACGCCGAACTGTTCGGCGGCTTCGGGAAGAGACGACATCCGTCGCCGGGATTCGGCTTTGGCCATTTGAGACGGCCTCTCCTTAGAGATGGACATGCGAAACGGACCCTCCTCAGGTCACGACTCGCAGCCCATTTCAAGGCGAGTGTTCACGGTCTCAGCCGCCGGTACTGTTTGACACGATAGCCCACTGTCATCTCGCGGGCATCACATGAGCACTCGTGTCCTGCCCTCGATCGTTTCGAGGAACTCGTCTCGCGTGATCGGGACAGTCCGGCACTTGCAGTTCAGCTCGAACTGCCGGAATTGCTCGCCAGGGATAGGGAGCATGTCGAGTGGAAGCCACCAAGAACGCGCCGAACTCACCCGTGCCAGGCGAGAGGCGAGAAGGTCGGCCTCCAAGCGCGCCTCGATATCCTCTGCCGACAAGGCGGTCCGATAGTCATCATCGTCACCCACAGTTTCAGCTCGCGGAGCACCTGGAGCGACGCCACCCTTGAGCTTGTCGTCAAGAAATCGAGCGGTCGCTCGCGTGTACGGGTGCTCGACAGAATGTTGGCGACTGCGTGTGACGACGACCGACCGCGTGGTACCCATGACCTCTCCGAGCTGTTCTCGGCACCGCGCACAGATGACGTCGCACCGCCGGAAACTCCGCCACCGCCAGCGAGGTCCGGCGTCGAGCGCGACGAGCTGCATTTGAACGCTCTGCGCCCACTCGGGAAGCGGCTCGTCGCCTTGATAGATGAGCTGATACTTCACCGATCTCCCCCGGATAGCTTGCTGATACGGGCAGCGATTTCGGCGTCACGCCCCGCGGCGGTGTGCTGGTAGATCAGGGCGGTGGTCGCGGTGGAGTGGCCCAGCCGGTCCATGAGCTCCCGCAGGGTGGCGCCGACCAGCGCGGCCTGGACGGCGCCGAAGTGGCGCAGCATGTGCGGGGACACGTCGGGGCGGCCCGCGGCCGTGGCGGCACGCTCGAATACCTTGCGGAATGACGTGGGTCTGATCTGGGCGCCCGTGACGTTGGTGAACAGCAGGGCGTCACGCGACGGAAGGGTGTCGAGGTGGTCGACCAACAGTGCGGCGACGTGCGGCGGCACCGTGACGGTGCGTCTGCCAGCCTCCGACTTCGGCGGGCCTACGTGCGCGGCCTCCCCCGTCGTCCAGGAGACCGCGCGGGCAACGGTGACGGTCGCAGCGACAGCATCCCCGGCGCGGCCAACGCGCACGTCTTTCTTGCGCAGCTCGGTGACCTCACCCAGGCGAAGGGCACACCCGGCCATAAGTTCGGCCATGAGCCGGTACCGCTCCGGGAGGGCAGCGACCAGTGCGGTGTACTCGTCGGTCGATAGCAGAGACTTGCGCGCTGGCTTCGGCTTACGACCAGCCTTCGGGGACCGGCACGGCGAGACGGGCAGCAGCTCGTCCTCGACAGCGTCCGTGCAGACGGACGCGAACAATCGGTATGCCTGCGAGTTTCGGCTCTTCGTATCGGGGTAGTCGGCAGCCATCGAGTCCACCCACTCAGCGATCGTGGCCGGCGTAACCGCTCCGAGGCCGATGTGCCCGATGTAGGGGACGATGCGCGTCTTGACCAGGCTCCGGTACACAGCGGCGGAACCGGGCCGCAGGGGGTCCGGTTGCTTGCGGACGCGGCGGTCGATCACCGTCTTGCAGTATTCGGCCACGGTCACAGTGAGGGCCTGTGCGCGGGCCTGACGTTCATCCGGTGGGGTCCAGGCGTCGAGGTCGATCAGCCGTCGCTCACTTGCGATCCAGCCCTCGGCGTCGATCTTGGCCTCGAAAGTTCGGGGTGCGTTGTGCAGCTCCCCATCCGGGCCTGTGTAGCGCGCACGCCAGCGTCCAGACGGCAGCAAGGCGAGGCGGCCGAAGCTCCGGCGCGGCCGTCGTGTCTGCGAGCCCTTGGCAGCCATGCGGCCCCCTACCCGTGTCTCATTTTTGTCTGACACGGGTCCCGAAGTGGGTCCTTGTGTCCATTCGTGTCTTTAGGCTACCATCTGGTCAGCCAGGGGAAACGGCACAATCTCCGAGGTGGGGACCTAGTTCACTATTCCGGTTTTGCGGAAGTGGAGGGATTTGAACCCCCGGTGCTGTTGAGGCACGCTCGCTTTCAAGGCGAGTGCATTCGGCCGCTCTGCCACACTTCCTCGTCGTCACTCGCGACACGCTCGAGTGCGTGGTTCCACGTGGAACACTCGCTGACGACGCTGCTCATCGTAGTGGACCCCGCCCGCTCATACCCAGCCCGGCTGCCGGCCGGGGCCATCGCGGCTACGGTCGAGGGCATGAAGGCCATCGAGTATCGCAACGGTCCCGATTCCCTGCAGATGACCGAGGTCGCCGATCCGGTCCCCGGCCCCGGCGAGGTGCTCGTCGACGTGGCGGCCACGGCCGTCAACCGCGCCGACCTGCTGCAGTCCAAGGGGCTCTACCCGCCCCCGCCCGGAGCGTCGGAGATCCTCGGCCTCGAGTGCTCGGGGAGGATCTCGGCCGTGGGCGAGGGCGTCGAGGGCCTGGCCGTCGGCGACGAGGTGTGCGCCCTCCTGGCCGGCGGCGGGTACGCCGAGAAGGTCGCCGTGCCGGCCGGACAGGTCATGCCCGTTCCGGTC
>NZ_JAALDX010000162.1 GCF_014145095.1 Dietzia sp. SLG310A2-38A2
GTCGCGGGCGACCTCCTCGGGCGTCCGCCAGGCCGCTTCGGGGTCGACGGGCGGTGGCACCCGGCCGGGCGCCGCGGCGGAGCTGTCGGTAGCGGGTCGGCCCTTGCCGTGGTGCTTTCCCATGCCGTTGTCCCTCAATCCACGATGTGCGTGCGGTAGGTCAGTTCGACCCTACGTGCTTCGTCGCAGGGCGGGACCACGACGATGTGTGCGACCGCCGTCCACGGCTCGAGTCGCACGTAATTGCTCGAACCCCAGTGGAACTCGCTGCCGGAGACCTCGTCGTGGACGCTGAACCGGGCGTCGTCGTTGTACCCGAGGGCCGCCATGTCCAGACTGAGGGTGCCCTCCTGGACGCCGTGCGAGTCGAGGGAGACCACCGTGAGGACGCAGTCGCCGGTGGGGGGGTCGAGTTTGGAGAAGGCGAGGATCTGGTCGTTGTCCACGTCGTGGAACCGCAGAGTGCGCAGCTGCTGGAGGGCGGGGTGCTCCCGACGGATCCGGTTGAGGGTCCGCAGCCACGGCGCGAGGGACTGGCCCGCCGCCTCGGCGCCGGCGAAGTCCCGGGGCCGGAGTTCGTACTTCTCCGAGTCCAGGTACTCCTCACTGCCGTCGACGACCGGCTGCCACTCGAAGAGCTCGAAGCCCGAGTACACGCCCCACGCCGGGGACAGTGTGGCCGCGAGCGTCGACCGGATCGCGAACATCGCGGGGCCCCCGCGCTGCAGCGACTCGTGGAGGATGTCGGGAGTGTTGGTGAACATGTTGGGCCGGGCCTCGTCGACGCGCGCCAGCAACTGCTCGCAGAACTCCACCAGGTCGGACTTGGTGGTCTTCCAGGTGAAGTAGGTGTACGACTGCGAGAAGCCCCGCCTGGCCAGCCCGAACATGCGGGCGGGACGGGTGAAGGCCTCGGCGAGGAACAGCACGTCCGGTTCGGTGCGCTTGACCTCGGCGATCAGCCGGCTCCAGAAGTCGGCCGGTTTGGTGTGCGGGTTGTCCACCCGGAAGATCCGTACGCCCAGGGAGGTCCACAGCCGCACCACCCGGAGCACCTCGGCGTAGATCCCCTCGGGGTCGAGGTCGAAGTTGACGGGGTAGATGTCCTGGTACTTCTTGGGCGGGTTCTCGGCGTAGGCGATGTGGCCGTCGGGCAGCACCGTGAACCACTCGGGGTGCGCCTGCGCCCACGGGTGGTCCGGCGCGCACTGCAACGCCAGGTCCAGTGCGATCTCGACACCCCGTGTGGCGGAGTACTCGACCAGCTCTCGGAAGTCCTCGATGGTGCCGAGTTCCGGGTGCACGGCATCGTGGCCGCCGTCTGCGGAACCGATCGCCCAGGGCGAACCGACGTCGCCCGGCTCCGGGGTGAGCGAGTTGTTGCGGCCCTTCCGGTTGACCACCCCGATCGGGTGGATGGGCGGCAGGTACACCACGTCGAAGCCCATGTCCGCGGCGTGATCGATATGGGTGCGCGAGGTGGCGAAGGTCCCGTGGACGGGCCGCCCCTGCTCGTCCCACCCGCCCGTGGAGCGGGGGAAGAACTCGTACCACGAGCTGAACTGCGCCTCGCGCCGGTCGACCCACACGCGGTGGGTCTGGCCGGAGGTCACCAACTCGCGGACCGGCCCGGCGGCCATCGCGGCCGCGACCTCGTCGGACAAGGCCAGCGAGGTCCGGGTCCGGGCGTCCCCGGTGCCGCGGAGC
>NZ_JAALDX010000163.1 GCF_014145095.1 Dietzia sp. SLG310A2-38A2
GATGATGCTGCGCTGGATCTGATCCGTCCCGCCGGCGAGCCGGTAGCCCGGGCTCCCGAGGACGTGTTCGGTCCAGGCGAAGAGATCCGGATCGAGCTCCACGGCGAGGTGAGGACCGAGGAGGTCCGACGCGATCTCGCCGATTCTGCTGAGCACGTCGGACGCCATGAGTTTGCCCACGGACGCGGCCGGTCCGGGCGAGCGACCGGCGGCCGCGGCACGGGCGACCCGATCGGCGGTGGCCTTGCGCAGTTCGGCGCGGATGTAGACGTCGGCGAGTTGCTGTCGGACGAGCGGATCGTCGCCCACGCCCAGCCTCTGCGCGAGGGCGACGAGTTCCTCGACCGATCCCCCCTTCTTCCGCGTCACCGAACCGGAGGCGGTGCGCTCGAACGACAGGGTCGCGCCCGCGATCTGCCATCCCTGTCCGGGCTCCCCGAGCCGCGCCGAATCCGCTACGTGCACGTCGGAGAGGAAGACCTCGTTGAATGAGGACCCGCCACTCATCTGGCGTATCGGCCGGATCTCCACGCCCGGCGTATCAAGTGGAACCAGGAACGCGGTGATCCCCTTGTGTTTCGGGGCATCCGGATCCGTGCGCGCCAACAGCATTCCCAGGTCGGCGAAACGGGCACCGGACGACCACACCTTCTGGCCGCTGAGGATCCAGCCGTCCTCGTCACGAGAGGCCTGGCAGGACAGGGATGCCAGATCTGAACCGGCCCCTGGTTCGCTGAACAACTGGCAGGCCAGAAGATCGGTCCGCAGGAGCGGCTCGGCGTAGTCGGCGCGCTGCCGATCTGTGCCGAACATCGCGACCGCCGGACCGACCAGGCCGGTCGTCACACTGATCAATTCGGTCGACGGGGGGACTTCGAACTCGAGTTCGGCCCGGGCAAGCTCGGACGCGAAGGACGCCGGGAGGCCACGGCCACCGTGCTCCGGCGCGAGAGTCAGCGCGCCGTAGCCGGCATCGAACCGCCGACGTCGGTACGTCCGCGCCGCTTCCAGCAGAGCGTGCTCGTCCTCGTCGGACAGGTTGCGGAACACCGCCAGGTCCGGCGCCCCCGACGACTCACCGGATCGCGGCGCGGCGACCTGTGCGAGCCACTCACGTACCTCGACACGGAATCGTGCGAGCTCCCGCTGAACGGGATCGGGGGCTGCGAATGGTGCTGACACTCGTGTTCTCCTCACACCGTAAGAATCGTGCAGGCCGAGAGCCCGGGGGCGCCGTAGACGTGGGTGAAGCCGACCCGGGGTGACCCTGGCACCTGGACTCCGAGTGCCCGCCGCTGTAGCTGACGGACTACCTCGTGTACCTGTCGCAGTCCCGACGCGCCGATCGGCTCGCCGTTCGCGAGGCAACCGCCATCCGTATTCACCGGGAGCAGGCCGTCCACGTTCAAGGCGCCGGTGGAGATCAGGTCGGCCTGCTCGCCGTGGTGGCAGAGCCCTGTCTCGGCCAGATGGATGATCTCCGAACCGCTGTCGGTGTCCTGCACTTGCGCGACATCGACGTCCCCGGGTTCGAGACCGGCGGCCGCGAACGCCGCCGCAGACGCGTCGATACTCGGGCTGTTCACCGGATCGGGGTCCAACCAGGGCGAGAACACCTCGAACGACCCGGACCGTCGGGTACGGACCTCTGCCGCAGCCAGGCGCACCGGCTGCTCACACAGATCAGAGGCGCGGTCACCGGACGCGAGGATCAGTCCCACGGCCCCCTCGCCCGGCGAGCAGAACATGTACTGGGTGAGCGGTGTGTTCACGGGTGTCGCGGCGAGGATCTCATCCCGTGTCAGCGGCGTGCGTCGCCACGCCATCGGATGCGCCGCCCCGTTGCTGAAAGCTCGTTCCGCGCCCGCGCCGAGGAGCGACTCGTCGAGACCGTGGACATGGAAGTACCTCCGCGTCTTCATCGCGAAGTACTGCGTCGTGACCATCATCCCGGACTGTGCGTACCAGGAACCGAGCCCGTACGCCGCGGGATCGGAGCCGAATGCGCCACGATCGTGTTTGTCGAAACCCACCACCGCGACGATGTCCGCCCGGCCGGACCGGATCATGTCCGATGCCGTCGAGAGCGCGACACCGCCGGTGGCGCACCCGTTCTTGACGGTGGTGAACGGAATGCCGGTCAAGCCGAGTCTGGAGACCAGCGCGTCCGGTTTCCCGGAGACGTTGCTCCCGCCGACCGCTGCATCGATCTGCTCCCAGCTCAGGTTCGCATCGTCGAGTGCGGCGCGCAGGGCGAGCTCGCCCATGTCCATTCCACTGATCTCGTCGCCGTGTCGGCCGAACGCATGCATCCCGGCGCCGACGACATACACTCCCGGACCGGTCACAATTCCACCCTCTGGAACCCGAATCCGGTGATCCCGTGGTCGAGATCGAGCAGTCGCAGGTCGACCTCGTCACCGATCGCGACCGGGCCGGTGAGCCGCGATTCCACCAGAACCGGACCGAGATCGACGTAACCCACCACGAACGGCGCGAACCCCTCGGCCGGGGATTGATACGGCGGCTTTGGTGCGAAGCGCTGGTCTGTCCAGGTCCAGACCGTCCCGCGGGTCGGAAGCGGGATCCGCGAGACCATGGTTTCCGCGCACCCGGGACACCGCGACGTCGCGGGGAAGGCGACGGTCGCACAGGACGAACACCGCGACCCGGCGAGGACAGGTGGGTCGGTGCCGGCGAAGAGTCCGTCCTCGACGAGTAGGCGCGCCATCGGTCAGCCTCCGGCCAACAACGACAGCGGCCGGGAGAGGATGTCACCCACCGTGCGGAGGTACTCCGCCGCCGGCGCACCGTCGACGGCCCGGTGATCGAACGTCAGGCTCAGCGTCAGTACCTGGGTCCGCGCCGGTGTGTCCCCGTCCCAGCGCACGCCGTCCTTGACTCGTCCGACGCCGAGGATGGCGACGTTGCCGGGGTTGATGACGGGCGTGAAGAAGTCCACTCCGTATGCGCCGAGGGTGCTCACCGAGAAGGTCGCTCCCTCGAGGTCGGCCGGGGAGATCCGTCCCGACCGTGCGGCACCGGCCAACCGCCGTGTGGTGGCGCCGAGGGCGGATACCGGAAGCTCGTCTGCGGAACGGACGACCGGAACCATCAATCCACCGTCGACGGCGACGGCGATTCCGACATCGATGCGCTCGGCCAGGACGATCTCGTCATCGACGATCCCGGCGTTGAGCAGTGGATGTTCGCGCAGGGCGAGCGCGGCCGCCCGCACGATGAAGTCGTTGAGGCTCGGAGCCTGCTGCGACGTGTGGGTGGCTTCGATCTTCAGTGCAGCGCGGACGGCGACGAGGGCGGTGACGTCCACCTCGTAACCGTGGGTCAGTTGCGCCGTGGTGTGCAGACTCTCCATCATGTTCCGGGCGATCGCACCGCGCATGCCGCGCAGTGGGATCACGTCGCCGGCCGACGGAGTCGACCGAGTAGATTGCGCCCTGTCGGTGCTGGCAGACGACGTATCGACCGCGCCGCCCGACGCCGCTCGCTCCACGTCGGAGCGGATGATCCGACCTCCGGACCCGGTGCCGGGCACGCGGGTGAGGTCCACGCCTAGTTCGGCCGCCAGCTTCCTGACCAGAGGCCCGACGAACGCGGCGCCCGTGCCGGTCTGCTCATCCATACCCGAGGGCACCGGGGTGGTCGCCGCCGGCGCCGCGATGTGGTCCTCGACATCCTCGGAGACGATCCGCCCGCCCGGTCCGGTGCCGGTGATCCGGGTGAGGTCCACGCCGGCTGCGGTGGCCACACGCCGGGCGTTGGGGGACGCCTTCAGGCGCGTCGTTTCACCGGAGGCGCTCAGGTCAGGGGCCGGTGTCCCCGGCCCGGGGGTCGGCGCCGGATCCACCGCACTCCGATCGTCGGTCGGTGCCGGGGTCGGTGACGAGGTCGGTGACGAGGTCGGTGATGAGGCGCCGTCGGGCACCGCTTCACCGTCCGCGAGGATCCATCCGACCAGTGTCCCGACCGGTAGCACGGCCCCGGCCTCCGCGACGGTGGCGAGTACTCCCTCGGCCTCCGCCTCGACATCGACCTCGACCTTGTCTGTCTCCACCCGGAACAGGGTGTCGCCCTCGGCGACCTGCTGGCCGGCTTCGGCGACCCACTCACCGATGACCCCTTCCTGCATGGTGAGCCCCAGTTTGGGCAGCACGATCTGGAAGGCCACGGTCAGTTCCTCTCGATGAGTCGGCGGGCACCTGCTGCGATCCGCTCGGCGTCCGGCACGTAGGCCTTCTCCAGCGGCGCGCTGAAGGGCACCGGCGAAAAGGGAGCCCCGATGCGCAGCACGGGCGCGTCCAGGTAATCGAACGCCTCCTCCTGGATCTGTGAGGACACCTCGGCGCCGATGCCACCGAACGTGACCGCCTCGTGCACGACGAGGACGCGGTTCGTCTTCCGCGCGGAGTCGACGATCGTGGCGGTGTCCAGCGGTTGGACGCTCCGCGGGTCGATGACCTCGACCGAGACCCCCTCCTTCTCGAGTGCGTCCGCGGCCTTGAGGGCCTCCTGGACCATTCGGCCGAAGGCGACGATGGTGACGTCGTCACCGGCGCGAGGGATCGAGGCCTCACCGATGGGGATCTCGAAGATCTCCTCGGGCACCTCACCGCGCGAGCCGAGCAACACCTTGTTGAGCATGAACACGACAGGGTTGTCGTCGCGGACCGCGGAGACCAGCAGGCCTTTGGCGTCCTGCGCGTTGGACGGCATGACGACCTTGAGTCCGGGCGTGTGCGCGAGCCACGTCTCCAGGCTCTGCGAGTGCTGGGCGCCGGCGCTCACACCGGCTCCGTAGGCCACGGTGATGACCATGGGCACCTTCACCTCGCCGCCGAACATGAACTTCATCTTGGCGGCCTGGTTGACGACCTGGTCGAGGGCCACTGCAAGGAAGTCCATGAACATGATGTCGACGATCGGCCGGAGTCCCCGGGCCGCGGCACCCACGCCCAGGCCGATCAGGCCCATCTCCGCGATGGGAGTGTCGACCATCCTCCGCGGGCCGAACTCTGCGAGAAGCCCGTCGTACATGTGGAAGACGCCGCCGTAAGCGGCGACGTCCTCGCCGATCACGAAGACGTCCTCATCCTCGCGCATCACCTGCGCCACGCCTTCGTTGAAGGCCTTGACGTAGGTCGTGGACCTGGTGGACTCCGCCGCCTGCTCCGTGGTCAGTTCTGCTGATATGGACATTATTTCGAACTCCCGGATCAGACGGTGTAGACGTTCAGCGCGATGTCGGCGACATCGGGGAAGGGGCTGTCCTCGGCAAAAGCGACGGATTCGGTGATGTCGGCGTCGACCTCGGTCCAGACCTCGGCGAACTCGGCCTCGGTGACCAGGCCTTCGGCGGTTGCACGCGCCTCCAGCAGTTTGATCGCGTCCCGCTCCCGCCAGGCCTTCACCTCGTCATCCGTTCGGTAGGCCTTCCGGAGGCCCTTCACGCCCTGGTGGTCGTAGTACCGATACGTCTTGGCCTCCACCATTGACGGTCCGCCGCCGGCTCGAGCGCGTTCCACCGCTCGACCCACCGCCGCGCGCACCTCGATCGCGTCCATCCCGTCGCAGATCTCGCTGGGCATCCCGTAGGCGGCGGCACGATCGGCGACGTTCTCGAGCTTCATGTGGTCGCGTAGCGCGGTGAACTCCGCGTAACCGTTGTTCTCGCAGACGAACACCACGGGAAGGTCGAGGATGCCGGCCAGGTTGGCGGACTCGTGAAACGCCCCTATGTTGCTGGCCCCGTCACCGAAGAACGGGATCGCCACGGAGTCGTCCCCGCGGTACTTCGCCGCGAACGCGGCTCCGACCGCGATGGGGATACCGCCGCCGACGATCCCGTTGGCGCCGAGCATGCCGATCGACAGGTCGTTGATGTGCATCGATCCGCCGCGGCCCTTGCAGTACCCGTCCACCCGTCCGAAGAGCTCCGCGAACATCTGTCGGAACTGTGCGCCCTTCGCGACGGCGTGTCCGTGGCCACGGTGGGTGGAGGAGATCTGGTCGTCGTCCCGGAGATTGCTCATCGCACCGGCGGCCACCGCTTCCTGGCCGACGTAGAGATGGAGGAACCCGGGCAGACGCCCGCCTTCCATCAGCCTGCCGGCCTCCGTCTCGAACTGACGGATGCGCACCATGCGCCGGTGGAGATCGAGGACGACCTCCTTGCTGGGTGTCGGTTCGGCCGGACTGGTCGGGCGGCGGGCCGCCCCGTCGGCCGTGTCCCCGTTCGGGGCGCTGGTCTCGGTCGTGGTCACCACGTCCACCTCTCTGTCGATGACGGTGTGCAAGGGTGGCGTCGCACCGCAGAACCGTGTCGATCCCGGCTACGGTCTCAGTCGCCGCTGTTGCTCACTGTTAGTAGAATCACTATAAAGTTACCCCACCGGTCTAGGTCAATGCCCAATGTTACTTGACTTGGAATTCAGTTACGCTGACCATAGTTCGCATAGATGCCTTTCAGAAGGAGTGGACCTGATGCTCGACCACATTCGAGATCGGGCGACGGCCGAGCCGGACCTCGTCGCGCTGGTGGACGACACCACCGTCTTGAGCTGGGGCGATGTCGCGTCGGTAGTCGATCGACTGGCGCGCGCACTGCGACAGACCGCGTCGGGGATCGATGAGCGGGTGGCCGTCGTCGGGGAGAATCGTGTGGAGACCCTCCTCGCCCACGTGGCGGCGATCGGAGCAGGCGTGGGCACGGTCGCTATCTCGCGGCAGCTCACCGCTCGCGAGATGACAGACCAGTTTCTGGACTCGGGTTGTGTGGCGGTGGTCACTGGTCCGGGTGGTGTCGGGGCAGCCTCGGAAGCTGCTACCCGGGCCGGTCTGAACACGATGATCACTCACAACGTCTCGGAGGCTGCCTCATCGTCGGCCTCACTACTGACGTGGGACGCCGCCCTCTCGCGAGGGGGCGCCGAACCCGGGGATCTCGCGGAGCGTCCGGCCCGACCCCCCCTCGTGTACACGTCGGGGACGACTGGGCGGGCACGGGGCACCGAGGTCCGCTGGTTGCCTACACCTGCATCCTCGGCTGCCGAGTTCGAAGCCGGCATAGCCCGGCGATCCGGCTACCCGCCGGGCGCCCATCTGGTGGCTGGCCCGCTCCAGCACAACGGTCCACTCACCTCGATCAGGCATCTACTGTCCGGTCAGCCGGTGGTGATCCTGGGCCGTTTCGATGCGGAGCGGGCGCTGGAGCTGATCGAGACCCACTCGGTCACCTCGACTCTCATGGTGCCCACTCACTTCACGCGCCTGCTCGCTGTGGATCCGCAGACTCGCAACCGCTACGACGTCTCCTCGCTGACCCTTGTAGCTCACACCGGCTCGGCGTGCCCAGCAGACGTGAAGCGCGCGATGATCGAGTGGTTCGGTCCGGTGCTCGTCGAATCGTACGGTGGCAGCGAGATCGGTACCGTCTGCAAAATCGACTCGACGCAGTGGCTCGATCATCCCCGGTCCGTGGGCCGTGTGGTCGAGCCGTTCGAGGTGGTCGTGGTGGGCGCCGATGGCGAGACGCTCGGCGCGGGAGAGACCGGCATCCTCGGTTTCCGCACCCCGCCCGGTCGAGAGGTCGTGTACCACGACGACCCGGAGAAGACGGCCAAGGCGTACATCTTGCCGGGCGTGGCGACCTTGGGCGATGTCGGACACGTCGACGCCGAGGGGTACGTCTTCATCACCGATCGAGTGTCCGACATGGTGGTTTCCGGGGGCGTCAATCTCTACCCCGCGGAGAGCGAACAGGTGCTGTCCGGCCACCCGGATGTCTCGGAGGTCGGCGTGATCGGGGTCCCGGATACCGACCTCGGTGAGGCTCTCCTGGCGCTCGTCGTTCCCGTCGCGGGCCGCGTCGTCGACGTCGACGATCTGAGGACGTACGCGAGACAGACGCTGGCGTCCTATAAGTGCCCGAAGCACTACGTCGTGGTTGACCAGCTCGCCCGCAATGCGATGGGAAAGCTCGACAAGAAGGCGTTACGGGCTCCGTACTGGGATTCCGAACGCACTATAGCGGGCTGACAGCAAGAAGGAGGGTGTGGCGCACATGATCGAGGTGTTGTTCGTCCGACACGGCCAGCCGGTGTCCGGGGTTCGAGACCCGGAGTTGGCTCCCGAGGGCATCGCTGACGCCCGGCGTCTCGCGACCTGGCTCCGCGGGGAGCAGATCGACGCCGTGGTCACGAGTCCGTATGCCCGCGCCCGGCAGACTGCCGAGGTGCTCGCGGGCGAGCTTTCGCGTGGGGTCGACTACGTTCTCGATGGTCTCCGTGAGTGGGACGATGACATCAGCCCGGAGGACTACACCGCCATCGAGGACATGGGGGCCGACGATCCACGCCTCCGGGCAGTGAGCACCGGGCGATACGAGGAGTACGTACCGGGATTGGACCTTCCCCGGTTCCGACGTCGTGCCCGTGCGGCGCTCGAGCAGCTCTTCGACACCCATCGGACTGGTCGAGTGGTGGCTGTCGCCCACGGCGGTGTCCTCAACGCTGCGCTCGCCGATGTGCTCGCCATGCCCAAGACCTTCTGGCACAACCCCGCCTACACCAGCGTCGCCCGGGTTCGACGCCTCGACTCCGGCGTGACAGTGGTCGACTCCGTCAACGACACCGCGCACCTGCGGGGCGTCCCTTTCGCCATTGCGGGGGAGGACGACTCGTGACCGACTCACCGGTTCCGGTGTCCTCTGAGGCACCCACGGGGACGATGACCGACGCCGTCGACCGACCTCAGACCGTCGCCGCAGCGAGCAAGATCATCCTGGTCAGGCATGGGCTGCCGGGCGGGCCGGCGGGGCCCGATCCAGGACTCGGTCCGGACGGCATCGCACAGGCGCGGCAGCTCGGTGACTGGCTGAGCGGTCTGCCGGTCATGCAGGTGATCTCGAGTTCATACACGCGTGCGCTCGAGACCGCCCGGTATGCCGCGCAACCCCTCGGGCTGGACGTCGGAGTGGACCACCGACTGCGGGAGTGGGACAGCGACCGAAAGGTCTATGCGACTCCCGAGGAGATCGCGGCGACTGCCCAGGGCCGGGCATTCGCCGAGGGGCGCTACGGCGACTTCATTCCCGATTACGACCGGCGCGAGGCCGCGGAGCGAATGCGCTGCGCAGTGATGGACGCGGCCGTCGCTGCCTCGGGCGGGCTCTCGGTCCTGGTGTCACACGGTGGCGTGATCAACACTCTGCTCGCCGACATCCTCGCGGCCCCCTCCCCGTTCTTCTTCAACCCGGCCTACACATCGGTCAGTCGACTCGCGGTCATGGAATCCGGCCGGATGATCGTGCAGTCGGTCAACGAGACGGCGCACCTCGGCTGAATCGCGTGCTCCGCCTGGCGTGGCTCGATCTGGACGCCACCTTGGGGTGTTGACGCGGTGGACAGGTACTGGTTTCACATTCGACACCCGAGAACCTGGCACCTCAGGCAAGGATGGCCCCTATGACACCTTCTGCAGTGGTGGCGTGGCGATGATCGAGGTGCGCCCGGCTGAGCGGTTCGACGATGTGGCTGTTCTCCTTGGGCCGAAGAAGAACCCGGACGCCACGGTGTGCTGGTGCCTCAGCCACCGACTGGACTCCACGACGAACAACTCGCTAGCGGGTCCCGCCCGCGGGGACTACGTCCGCGACCTGTGTGGGCGGGACACCGCACCGGGAGTGCTCGCCTACCTCGGATCGGAACCCGTGGGGTGGGCGGGAGTCGCTCCGCGCCGCGACCTGCCGATCGCGCGATCACGAGTGGTGCCGACCGTCGACTCTCAACCCGTGTGGTCGATCTTCTGCATCCGAGTCCGCCCCGGGTACCGGGGTCAGGGGGTCGCGCGGGAGTTGGTCGAGGGTGCGGTCGAGTTCGCGCGCGACCACGGCGCACCCGCCGTCGAGGCGGTGCCCGTGGACAACGGTGCGGAGAAGGTCAACCTGACAATGGCTTTCGTGGGGTTCCGCTCCCTGTTCGAGCAGGCGGGATTCGTCAAGGTCGCCGATACGACGTCGGTGGCGGGGGGCTTCCCCCGGATCGTCATGCGTCGCCAACTCGACTGACACCCGCGATCGCGGCACTGCTGCGCGGTCAGAGAGAAAGGGTGCGGTGGTCCGCGGCACGGCGTTAGGCTTTCCGCTACCGCCACCTCGCGAGCAGCGGAGGACGACCATGGGAACGCTGGGCTATACCGCGACCATCTCGCTCGACGGCTATGCCGCTGACGCGAACGGTGACTTCGACTGGACCGCGCCTGGCGGGGACCTGTTCAGGTTTCACGTGGAACGCATGACCTCGGTGTCGCACGAGGTCCTAGGGCGGAACACCTACCAGTTGATGACCTACTGGGAGACTCCCCCCGAAGACGGTTCCTGGAGCCCGGACGAGCACGAGTTCGCTCGCCGCTGGCAGGACCTGACGCGCATCGCCGTGTCCTCGACGATGACCGAGGCGGACCTCGTGTCCGACCGGGACCGACTGCTGCCGCGCCTCGACCTCGCCCGGTTCCAACAGATCGTCGACGACGCCGAGGGTGAGGTCGAGATCTTCGGGCCCACCACGGCGGCCGAGGCGATCAGCGCCGGCATGGTCGACGACTTCCGATTCTTCATCGTCCCCAGGGTGGTGGGTGGCGGCCTCCGTGCGCTGCCCCCGGGTGCCGAGCTCGACCTGGAGCTGGTGGAACACCGCGCCTTCGAGAACGGGGCCGCGCTGCTGCACTACAGACGTCAAGAGGCTGGCCAGGGCGACTAGCCAGCCGCGCGCCGCAGGAGCCGGCGCGGACCGCGCTCACCGGTCGATCCTGGTGAGCTGCTCGGCGATACCCGCCACCGACTCCCGGTCCATTCCCAGAAAACCGGAGAGCATCCGGCCCACGGGGATCGAGCCCACCAGCTGTTCGATCGAGGCCCCCACAGCGTCGCTCGCCTCATCGGCGTTCGCGGCGAACGGGCGGAACACCTCGTCGAGGATCAGTCGTGCGTCGGGGTCCGCCCTCGCCTCGGAGATCGTGGACTCGAGGTCGATCCGGACCGGGCGCGGGTCCCCGATGATGGGCACGGTGACCTCGATCCGGAGGTCCCGGCTGGAGGCCGCGGCCGCGAAGACGTACTCGCCACCCTCCACCAGCCAGCTCCCGGCCGGCTCGTCCCAGTAGGTCAGGTCCCTGCGTTCGATCTGCACCTCGAGCTCTCCGCGCTGCCCGGGTTCGAGGTCGATATGGCCGAATCCCACGAGTTCCCGTGGCGCCCGGGTGCGAATCGAGGCCGGTAGCGAGGAGTAGATCTGGACGACCTCGCGCCCCCGGTACGACCCGGTGTTGTGGACCTCCACCCGAGCCGTCCACCCCTCGTCCCACCTCTCGTCCCGCCCCTCGTCCCGTCCCTCTTCCCGGGCGACGACCGTCAGGGCCCGGTAGGCGAAGGTCGTGTACGACAGGCCGTGGCCGAAGGGGAACCGCACCTCCCGCCGCCTGTGGTCGTAACCGCGGTAGCCAACGAAGATGCCCTCCCCGTACCGCACATGTGAGTCCTCGGCGGGGAAGTTGTCCCAGCTGGGCGCGTCCTCGATCCGCAGCGGGATCGTTTCGGCCAACCGTCCGGACGGGGTGGCGTGGCCGTAGAGCACCCGCGCGAGCGCGCGGCCCCCGCCCTGTCCCAGCAGCGCCCCGGACAGGATCGCCGCCGCGTGGGGAACCACGGGGGACAGGTCCACCACGGATCCGGCCGACAGGATCACCACGATCCGGTCCTGCACCGCGGCGACCGCGTCGAGGAGTCGGAGCTGGTCTCGGGGCAGGTCGATGTGCTGGCGGTCGACGCCCTCGGACTCCTGGTCGTCGGTCAGCCCGAGCATGAGGACGGCCACCTCGGCCTCGGACGCGACGGCCACCGCCTCGGCGAGAAGCAGGTCCTCGTCGTCGTCACCATCCCCGAAGCCCGCGGCGTAGGTGACCCCGCCGTCCCCGGCGATCCGTCGGATCTCCGCCAGTGGGACATCGACCCGGGTGGGAGTGACGTGCGAGCTACCGCCGCCCTGGAAACGCGGCTCGCGGGCGAAGGCGCCGATCACCGCGACACCGGTGCCCGGTGAGAGGGGAAGGAGGCCGCCGTCGTTGGTCAGCAGCACGATCGAGGACTCCGCCGCCTCCCGCGCGAGGTCGTGGTGGGCGTCGTGGTCCACCGATGCCGCGTGATGCCCGGCGCCGGCGTGACCCGCCTCTCGCCCGTGCCGGGCCCGCAC
>NZ_JAALDX010000164.1 GCF_014145095.1 Dietzia sp. SLG310A2-38A2
GGCGGGGACCCCGGGGGTGGAGAGGGGGAGGACCCCGCCCGCGACGACGAGGACGGCCGAGTCACACACCTCGGCCAGCCGTCGGTTGAGCGAGCCGACCAGATCCGAGAAGAGACGGCCGGAAAGGGTGTCCGGCACGACGCCCAGGCCGACCTCGGGGGAGACCAGGACGAGCGAACCGGGGTGGGTGGCGACCACCGAGACCAGCGCATCGACCTCACCGGACACGGCCGCCCCGCCGTCAGTCCACCCGAGGGTGGCGTCCATCCGTCGGGTGAGCCAGCCCCCGAGATCGTCGACGAGGACCGTGTCGTCCGGGTGATCGGAGAGCACCCGCGAGATCTCGTCGGTCTCCTCGGTGGACCACTCGGCGGGTCTGCGGTCCCGGTGCGCGGCGATCCGGGCGGTCATCTCGTCGTCGTCGTGGTCCTGTCGCGCGGTGGCCACGTACACCACGTCCGCTCCGGTGGCCGCGGCCACAGCCTCGGCGTGGGCGGACTTGCCCGAGCGGGTGCCGCCGAGGACGAGCAGACGCATGGCGTTCCAGGCCTTCCGTGGATCGTCGGTCAGGTCAGCTGTTGATCAGGTCAGCTGTCGATCAGGTCAGATGGAGTCGCCCGGGCGGACCCGGGGCCGCGGGGTGCGGAGCATCCGCGGCTGCGTCGCCCGCATCACCGCGTACCACCCCATGCCGAACCCGGTGTCCTCGGTGTCCGGGAACCGCTCGCGGACGACTCTGTTGACCGTGCGTCCGAGGAGAATGCCGTCCACCACCACCACGACGATCAGGATGAGGAACAGGTTCTGGCTGTAGAACATCAGTTCCGGGTTGGGGATCAGCTGGAAGATGATCACGAACAGGGCCAGTGGCATGAAGAAGTTGATCAGGCGGCGGTGGGTGTCCACCCAGTCGCGGGCGAAGCGGCGGACCTCGCCGCGGTCCCGCGAGAGCACGTAGCGGTCGTCACCCTGCATCATGAGCTGGCGGCGCTCCTCACGAGCGGCACGGTTCTCGGCCCGGGCGGCCTTGCGCTCGTCCTTGGTCATGCTGGCCTCGGCGGCCTTCCGACGCTCCTTGGCCTCCTTGCGGGTGACCGGCGCAGTGACGGGACCCGTCCGCAGGCCCCGCGCGCGTTCCTGGTCCCGCCGCCTGGGGGTGGGCTTGCCCTTACCAGCGGGGCGGCGGGCATCCCCTGCAGTCCCCGGATCCGTGCCCGGGGAGGGCTCCGGCCCGGTGTCGGTACCTGCGGAGCCCTTGCCGGGTTCGTCTTTACTGGAGCCGAATGCACGCAACTTCACGTACCCAGGCTAGGCGATCGATCCTCACCAAGGGTATTCACCCATGCCTCCCTGCAGGCGTATCGTGTCAGGCGACGCGGCGTCCGGGGAATAGAGAGCTCCCCGGTGGGCGTTGCACCACCGTAGGACGCCACCGAAGACCCTCTCGGATCGCAAGGAGAACCGACATGACCACTGCGGAGAACACCGCCACGGAGACCACCGCCACCGGTGTGCTGCTCACCGACACCGCCGCCGCGAAGGCCAAGGCCCTCCTCGACCAGGAGGGTCGCGACGATCTCGCGCTGCGCATCGCCGTCCAGCCCGGTGGTTGCGCCGGCCTGCGGTACCAGCTCTTCTTCGACGACCGCTCGCTCGACGGCGACGTCGTGGACGACTTCGGCGGCATCAAGCTCGCCGTCGACCGGATGAGCGTGCCCTACCTCACGGGTGCGTCGATCGACTTCGTCGACACCATCGAGAAGCAGGGGTTCACCATCGACAACCCCCAGGCCACCGGCTCGTGCGCCTGCGGCGACTCCTTCAACTGAGCGCAGCCGGGCACTGACGACCCGGGCCGATCGCTGGTCGGCCCGGGTCGTCTACTGTCTGGAGCATGTCAGTAGTCATCACGGGTTCCATCGCCACCGACCACCTCATGACCTTCTCGGGTCGGTTCTCCGAGCAGCTCCTGCCGGACCAGCTCGCCCACGTGTCGCTGAGCTTCCTGGTGGACTCCCTCCAGATCCGCCGCGGCGGGGTGGGTGGCAACATCGCCTTCGCGCTCGGCGTGCTCGGCCGCCGGCCGCACCTGGTCGGCGCCGCGGGCGAGGACTTCTCCGAGTACCGCGAATGGCTGGAGAGGCACGGCGTCGACACCTCGGCCGTCCACATCAGCTCCGCCCTGCACACTGCGCGGTTCGTGTGCACCACCGACTCGGACATGGCCCAGCTCGCCTCGTTCTACCCCGGCGCGATGGGGGAGGCGGCCACCATCTCGCTGGCCCGCCTGGTCGACCGAATCGGTCGGCCCGACATCGTGCTCATCGGCGCCAACGACCCGACCGCGATGAACTCCCACACCGCGGAGTGCCGCGAGCTCGGGCTGGACTTCGCGGCCGACCCCTCCCAGCAGCTGGCGTTCCTCGACGGCGAGGCGGCCGCAGCACTGGTCGACGGTGCCCGGTACCTGTTCACCAACGAGTACGAGTACGAACTGCTGCTGAACAAGACGGGGTGGACGGCAGAGGAATTGGATGACAAGGTCGGCACCCGCATCACCACCCGCGGAGGCAAGAGCGTGGTGATCGTGGAGAAGGGCGCCGATCCCCTCGAGGTGGGCATCGTGCCCTCGGACAACCTGCTGGACCCCACGGGCGTCGGGGACGCGTTCCGCGCCGGCTTCCTCACCGGCGTGGTCGACGGCCTCTCGCTGGAGCGCTCGGCCCAGTTCGGCGCCCTCATCGCCACGCACGTGCTGGAGACCACCGGCACCCAGGAGTGGAGCATCGACCCGGCCGCCGCGCGCCACCGACTCGCCGCGGCCTACGGGGACGAGGCCGCCGAGGAGCTCTCGGCGCTGCTGCCCGCCTGAGTCGCACCCGGCGCCGACCGCCGAGCTGTCGACCGACCACCGACGAAAAGAGCGTTCCGCACGCATTCCCCGAGCTTGAAGTCAAGTGGTTGTTGCAACCA
>NZ_JAALDX010000165.1 GCF_014145095.1 Dietzia sp. SLG310A2-38A2
TCCCGCCGGACGGCGGTGCGCGAACGCGCCGACGAGCTGCTGGACAGAGTGGGTCTGGGCTCGATGGCCGGCCGGTCCGTGGGTGCCCTGTCGGGAGGTCAGCGCCAACGCGTGGCGGTCGCGCGGGCGCTCGTCAATGGGCCGTCACTGCTACTGGCGGACGAGCCGACCAGTGCGCTGGACTCGGAGTCCGGCGCCGCGGTGGTGGACCTGCTGTTGCACACCGCGCAGGAGTTCGACGTGGCGCTGATGCTCGTCACGCACGACGCGGCGGTGGCGGCGCGATGTGATGCACGCATGCACCTGGTGGACGGGGCGGTCCGGTCCGGCTAGGTGCAGCAGTTCGGGTCGAGCGCCGCGCGTAGGGCGTCGATCGCGGACCCCCGGGCGCGGTGGAACACGCTCATCCCGCGCCGCTCGGACTCGATCATCCCGGCCTCGCGGAGTCGGCCCAGGTGATGGGATGTGGTGGACTCGGCGACGCCGGTGGCCGCGGCCAGATCTCCCGTGCGGACCTCGCCGTCGTCACTGGTGAGCAGGAGCGACAGCAATCGGATCCGGACCGGGTCGGCGAGGGCCTTGAGTCGCAGCGCGATCTCCACGGCGTCCTCGTGGCCGATCGGCCCCGCCGACATGGGCGCGCAACACACCGGCGAGCTGACGTCGAGGAGGGGCAGGGCCTTGGGCATGCCCGCGAGTGTACCCCGGCTTCTTGACGAATATCGAAAAGGGTGGTTGTCTGTGCCCAGTAGTAATTCGATATCCGTCACAAAGGTGGAGGTTTTGACCATGTCCCGTGTGCAACTCGCCCTCAACGTCGACGACGTCGACGAGGCCGTCCGGTTCTACTCGACGCTGCTGCGCGTCGAACCCGCCAAGCGCAAGCCCGGCTACGCCAACTTCGTGGTGGAGCAGCCGCCACTCAAGCTGGTCCTGCTCGAGAACCCGGGCCAGGGCGGTTCGCTCAATCACCTGGGCGTCGAGGTCGAGTCCAGCGAGCAGGTCCACGGTGAGATCGCGCGGTTGACCGAGGCCGGCCTGTTCACCGACGAGGAGATCGGCACCACCTGCTGCTTCGCCACCCAGGACAAAGTGTGGGTCACCGGCCCCGGGGGCGAGCGGTGGGAGGTGTACACCGTCCTCGCCGACTCCGAGACGTTCGGGACGTCGCCGGTGGTGGGTGACGACGACAGGAACGACGACGACGAGGTCGGCACCTGCTGCGCGTGAGCGGCGGGAGGGTGCGCTCGACCTCGTCCGCAACACCCGCGAGGGTGGCATGAGGGAGGTTCGGGCGCGGGCGCACCTAGACTGGTTCGCGGCCGTCGGCCGGTTGCTCGACGTCCCGTGATCAAACGGAAAGGCCACACCATGCTCTCCCGCATCGACCTGCGCGGTCGCACCCTCGGCACCGCCGAGCTGCGTCGCACACTCCCGCGAGGCGCCGCCGACGTCGACTCCTTCGTCGACACCGTCCGCCCGGTGGTCGAGGCGATCCGGGAGCACGGGGCCTCCGCCGCGCTCGACTACGGCGAGAAGTTCGACCGGGTGCGGCCCACCTCGGTGCGGGTCCCCGCCGAGGTCATCACCGAGGCCGGCGAGACCCTCGACCCCGACGTGCGTGCGGCCCTGGTGGAGGCCATCCGCCGCGCGAGGATCGTCCACTCCGCCCAACGGCGCTCGGACACCGTCACCGAGGTCGCCGCCGGCGGCTTCGTCACCGAGAAGTGGGTGCCCGTCGAGCGGGTGGGCCTGTACGTTCCCGGCGGCAAGGCCGTGTACCCGTCGAGCGTCATCATGAACGTCGTGCCGGCGCAGGTCGCGGGGGTCGGTTCACTCGTGGTGGCCTCCCCGCCACAGGCCGACTCCGGCGGCTGGCCGCACCCCACCATCCTCGGCGCGTGTGCTCTGCTCGGGGTCGACGAGGTCTGGGCCGTCGGCGGCGCTCAGGCCGTGGCACTGCTCGCCCACGGCGGTGAGGACACCGACGGCCGCGAGCTCGAGCCCGTCGACATTGTCACCGGCCCCGGCAACGTCTACGTCACCGCCGCCAAGCGACTGTGCCGCAGCGTCGTGGGGATCGATTCGGAGGCCGGCCCCACGGAGATCGCCGTCCTCGCCGACCACACGGCCGACCCGATCCACATCGCCTACGACCTCATCAGCCAGGCCGAGCACGACCCCAACGCGGCGAGCGTGCTGGTCACCGACTCCGAGCAGCTCGCCGACGCCGTCGCCCGGGAGGTCGAGGCCCGCTACACGGTCACCCTCAACGCCGACCGCGTCCGCGAGGCGCTCGAGGGCCCGCAGTCGGGAATCGTCCTGGTGGACGGCATCGACGCCGGCCTGCGAGTGGTCGACGCGTACGCGGCCGAGCACCTGGAGGTGCAGACCCGCGACTCCGCGGCCGACGCCGCCCGCGTGCGCAACGCCGGGGCGATCTTCGTGGGCGCCTACTCCCCGGTCCCGCTCGGCGACTACGCGGCGGGCTCGAACCACGTCCTGCCCACGTCGGGCACCGCCCGTCACTCGTCCGGGTTGAGCGTGCAGACCTTCCTGCGCGGTATCCACGTCATCGACTACGACCGGGCCGCGCTCAAGGAGATCGCCCCGACCGTCGTCGCGCTCGCCGACGCCGAGCGGTTGCCGGCCCACGGAGAGGCGGTCCGGGCCCGCTTCGAGGACCTCACCACCGAGGAGGAGGAACAGTGAGCGACACCCCCCGGCCCGGCGTCGGGTTGGACGCGTTGCCGCTACGGGAGAACCTGCGCGGCAAGAGCGCCTACGGAGCCCCGCAACTCGAGGTTCCGGTGCAGCTCAACACCAACGAGAACCCGCACCCGCCCAGTGCGGCGCTGGTCGCCGACATCGCGGAGGCGGTCTCCGCGGCCGCGACCGACCTCAACCGCTACCCGGACCGAGACGCCGTCGAGCTGCGCACCGATCTCGCGGCCTACCTCACGCGGCAGACCGGGGTGGAGGTGGACGTGGACATGGTGTGGGCCGCCAACGGGTCCAACGAGATCCTCCAGCAGCTGCTCCAGGCGTTCGGGGGGCCCGGGCGCAGCGCGATGGGCTTCGTCCCCAGTTACTCCATGCATCCGATCCTCGCGGCGGGCACGGACACCGAGTGGATCCCGGTCGACCGGGGCGCCGATCTGGCGATCGATGTCGAGGCCGCGCTCGCCGCCATCGCCGAGCACCGCCCCGACGTCCTCTTCCTCACCACCCCCAACAATCCGACCGGCCACGTGATCGAGCTCGACGACCTGCGCCGGTTGATCGACGCCGCACCGGGAATCGTCGTGGTCGACGAGGCGTACGCGGAGTTCTCCCCGTCGCCGAGCGCGTGCACGCTCCTGGCCGAGTACCCGGCGAGGCTCGTCGTTTCGCGGACCATGAGCAAGGCGTTCGCGTTCGCCGGCGGGCGGCTCGGTTACCTCGCGGCCGACCCCTCGTTCGTCGACGCCGTGCTGCTCGTCCGCCTGCCGTACCACCTGTCGGTGATCGCGCAGGCCGCCGCCGGGGCCGCACTGCGTCACGCCGAGGAGACCCTGGCATCGGTCGCCCTGCTGGCCGAGGAGCGCAAGCGCGTCACCGCGGGACTCGAGGCGCTCGGGTACGACGTGCTGCCCAGCGAGGCCAACTTCGTGCTCTACGGGCCGTTCGTGGACGCGCCCCGGGCGTGGCGGCGCTATCTCGATGCCGGCGTGCTCATCCGCGACGTGGGCATCCCCGGCCGCCTTCGTGCGACCATCGGGCTGGAGAGCGAGAACGACCGGCTGCTGCAGGTGAGCGCCGAGTTGGCGGGAACAGAGATCACCACGACGAGGGAGACACGATGAGCGAGCAGGGTGGACGTGTGGGTCGCGTCGAGCGCACCACGAAGGAGTCGTCGATCGTCGTCGAGATCGACCTCGACGGCACCGGCCGGACGGAGATCGCCACCGGCGTCCCGTTCTTCGACCACATGCTCACCGCGTTCGGTCAGCACGGCGCGTTCGACCTCACGGTCCGCGCGACGGGTGACGTCGAGATCGAAGCGCACCACACCGTGGAGGACACCGCCATCGTGCTGGGCCAGGCGCTCGGGAAGGCACTGGGCGACAAGCGGGGTATCCGCCGGTTCGGCCAGTGTTCGATCCCCATGGACGAGACGCTCGCCGAGGCGGTCGTCGACGTCTCCGGACGGCCGTACTGCGTCCACACCGGCGAGCCCGACGTCATGATCGGGTACGTCGTCGTGGGCCACGACAGTGCCCCGTACGGCACCGTGCTCAACCGGCACGTGTTCGAGACCCTCGCGTCGCACGCCCGCATCGCGCTGCACGTCCGCGTGCACTACGGGCGCGACCCGCACCACATCACCGAGGCGGAGTACAAGGCCGTCGCC
Organism: Dietzia sp. SLG310A2-38A2; assembly: GCF_014145095.1. Classification (GTDB taxonomy): domain Bacteria; phylum Actinomycetota; class Actinomycetes; order Mycobacteriales; family Mycobacteriaceae; genus Dietzia. The sequence continues at coordinate 4,394 of NZ_JAALDX010000165.1, forward strand.
CGGGCGCTGCGCGCCGCGGTCGAGCCGGATCCGCGGATCAGCGGGATCCCCTCGACCAAGGGCGCTCTGTGATGGCGAAGTGACCCCGGGGGTCAAGAAACCGGGAGCGTTCGCACAGCTGGCCCGGACCCCCGGCGTGCCGGCCGCGTTCGTCCTGGTCCTCCTCGCCTTCGGTGGCTTCTCGCTGCTCCTGCCCGTCGTGCCACTCGCCGTGGTCCGGGGCGGGGGCAGCGAACTGGTCGCCGGAGCGACGACCGGCGTGTTCATGACGGTCACCGTGCTGGTTCAGTTGCTCACCCCGCGGATCACCGCGGCGATCGGCTACCGCTGGGTCCTCGGGATCGGTAGTTCACTCCTCGGCCTGCCCTCGGGGCTGCTCGCGCTGTTCGACGGGCCGTTCGCGGTGCTGGCGGTCAGCGGTGTCCGTGGAGCGGGCTTCGGCATGATGACGGTCGCCGGGTCCGCCCTGGTCGCGGAACTCGCGCCACCGGGGATGCTCGGCCGCGCCACCTCGTTGATCGGCCTCGCGGTGGGTATCTCCGAGGCCATCTTCCTGCCGGTCGGGCTGTGGCTGCTGGAGGTGTTCGGTCTGGCCACGGTCGCCTGGAGCGCGACGGCGTTCGGCGTCGTCGGTCTGGTCGCCGCCGCACGGCTGCCCAACGTGCACCCGGCACCCGCCCAGTCTTCCTCCGACCCGTCCGCGCTCGGACGTAGGGCGGTGTTCGTCCTGCTCGCCGGACCGTTCCTGGTCATGGTGGCGGTGTCACTGCCCTACGGCGCAGCCGCGTCGTTCCTCTCACCCGCGCTGGACTCGATCGTCTCGGGCAGTGGCGCGGTCGTCGCGGGTGTCGGTCTCGGACTCCTCGGGGTGGGCGTGATCGTAGGGCGTACATTCGCCGGGCTCATCTCCGACCGGCGCGGGCCCGGCGCCCTGGTCTGGCCCGGACTGGCGTTCTCGGCGCTCGGCATGGCCGGCATCGCCGGCCTGCTCTCGGTGTCGGCGAACCCGTGGTGGTTCATCGCCCCGACCGTGGTGTTCGGTCTCGGGTTCGGCGCCGTGCAGAACGAGGCGCTCGTCGCCTCGTTCGAGCGGATGCCGCGCTCGCGCCTGGGGACCGCGTCCGCCTCGTGGAACATCTCCTTCGACGCGGGCACGGGACTCGGGTCGGTGGTCATGGGCGGCGTCGCCGGCTTCGGTTACGTCGTCCTGTTCACGGTCGCGGCTGGTGTCGTCCTGCTCGTGGGTGGCCCCGCGGCGGTGGGCGCCCGGCGTACCCGGCCGACGCGTGATCTGACCGCGTCCGACCGGGACGATAAAGTGAGCCCATGACCTCACAAGGCCCGCGGGTGGCGCTTCTCGACTACGGCTCGGGCAACCTCCGCTCGGCCCATCGCGCGCTGGAGCGTGTCGGCGCCCGGGTCGAGCTCACGTCCGACCCCCGGGTGGCCACCGAGGCGGACGCACTCGTGGTCCCGGGGGTCGGCGCGTTCGCGGCGTGCATGGAGGGTCTCCGGGCCGTCAGAGGGCCGCGGATCATCGGCGAGCGTCTCGCCGGCGGCCGCCCCGTTCTGGGGATCTGCGTGGGTATGCAGGTGATGTTCGAGCGGGGGACCGAGTTCTCGGACGGTGAGCACGCCGAGTCCGGCGCAGCGGGCTGTGGCGAGTGGCCCGGGGTCGTCGAGCGACTGGAGGCGCCGGTGCTGCCGCACATGGGGTGGAACACCGTCGAGGCGCCCGAGAGCAGCGTCCTGTTCGCCGGGATGCCCGCCGACGAGCGCTTCTACTTCGTCCACTCCTACGGGGTCCAGCGGTGGGAGATGGAGCCGTCCGACCACCTGACCCCGCCGGACGTCACCTGGGCCCGGCACGGCACGAGATTCATCGCCGCCGTGGAGAACGGACCCCTGTCGGCCACACAGTTCCACCCCGAGAAGTCGGGCGACGCCGGCTTGCAGCTGCTCGAGAACTGGATCAGATCCGTTGGCTGACCGCCGGGGTCGTCCGGCGCCCGTGTCGTTCGCGGTCCTGGCGCTGGGGGTCTCCGGGGCGGGGGTGCTGGTCCTGGGTCTGACCGCCCTGGCGGTGGCGTTGCTCCCACTGCCGCCGGTGGGCCGCGCCGTCGTCGCGCTGACCGGTGTGGTCCTGACCGTCGTGGCGATGGGGGTGGTGTCCACTCGCATCACCGATCGGGCCATCCGCGCCGAATACGGAGACGATCCCGCCCATGAGGCCGGGGTCGAGGCCGACGCACGCCTCGGGGAGCCGTCGAAACCGGTCGAGGGCGATGGGGAGCGCCCACGGGCGGACGGACTACGCTGATGCCCGTGACCAACGCTTCTTACCTCGAACTCCTGCCCGCCGTGGACGTCGCCGACGGGCAGGCCGTCCGTCTGGTGCAGGGGGAGGCCGGGACCGAGACCTCGTACGGATCGCCGCTCGAGGCCGCGATGCAGTGGCAGCGGGACGGGGCCGAGTGGGTCCACCTGGTGGACCTCGATGCCGCCTTCGGTCGCGGGACCAACCGCGAGCTCCTGGCCGAGGTCGTCGGCGCGCTCGACGTCAAGGTCGAGATGTCCGGAGGAATACGCGACGACGACTCGTTGGAGGCCGCCCTCGCGACCGGCTGCGCCCGGGTCAACCTGGGAACCGCCGCACTGGAGAACCCGGAGTGGTGCGCATCCGCGATCGCCCGGCACGGGGACCGCATCGCGGTGGGTCTGGACGTGCGCGTGGTCGACGGCGAACCCCGACTCCGTGGCCGCGGGTGGGTGTCCGACGGTGGCAACCTCTGGGAGGTGCTGGAGCGTCTGGACAGGGACGGGTGTGCGCGTTACGTCGTCACCGACGTCTCCAAGGACGGGATGCTGGGCGGTCCGAACCTCGAGATGCTCTCCCAGGTGTGCTCGGTCACCGGGGCGCCGGTGGTGGCGTCCGGCGGGGTGTCCTCCGTGGCCGACCTCGAGGCCATCGCGACGCTGGTGCCGGAGGGCGTCGAGGGCGCGATCGTGGGCAAGGCCCTCTACGCCGGTCGCTTCACCCTCCCCGAGGCGCTGGCCGCGGTGAGCGTCCGATGAGCCGGCAGTGACCACCCGGCGGCTCCACCCCACCCCATGACCTCGAGCAGGAGGCCCGAGATGACCGATCAGACCGGAAACACCCTGCCGACGGACCTGTCCGTCGACCCCGCGGAGGCGCTCGCCCTGGCGGCCCGCGTGCTCGAGGAGGTCACCCCCCGCTTCGTCGAGGGACTGGGTGCCGAGGGCACCCGCGCCAAGGGCTCGCGCAACGACTTCGCGACCGAACTCGACCTCGAGCTGGAACGTCGGATCTCCGACGCGCTGCGCGAGGGCACGGGCCTCGAGGTCCACGGTGAGGAGTTCGGCGGTCCACCGGTCAACGAGGGCACGCTCTGGGTGGTCGACCCGATCGACGGCACGGCCAACTACTCCCTGGGCATTCCCACCACCGGCATCCTCGTCTCGCTGGTCCACGAGCGACAGCCAGTCCTCGGCCTGACCTGGCTCCCGCTCCTCGGCATGCGATTCACCTCGATCGCCGGGGGGCCGCTCAAGGAGAACGACGAGGAGATCCCGCGGATCTCCGACGTCTCCATCCGCGATGTGGCACTGGGCCTCGGGTCCCTCAACACCGGCGCCCGCACCACCTACCCGCCGGCGTACCGCCGGGAGGTGTTCGAGCAGCTCACCCTGGACGCCGCCCGGACCCGCAAGTTCGGGTCAACGGGAGTCGACCTGTCGTTCGTGGGCTCCAGCCGGTTGTCCGCCGCGGTGAGCTTCGGCAACTACGCGTGGGACAACGCGGCGGGCGCCTCCCACATCCGCGCGGCCGGTGGCGTGGTGACCGATCTGACCGGCGAGCCGTGGTCGATCGACTCCCAGTCGATCCTCGCGGCCGGCCCGCGGGCCCACGCGGAGGTGCTCGGCACCATCCGCGAGCTCGGCGAGCCCGGGAATTTCTTCGAGGCCGGCCGCCGCCGGGCCACCCCCGGCTCCGACGGCACCCGGCCGTGGCTCGACGGGGAACGGTGACCCGGACATGACGCTCGCAACCCGGGTGATCCCGTGCCTCGACGTCGACGCAGGCCGCGTGGTCAAGGGCGTGAACTTTCTGGACCTGCGGGACGCCGGGGACCCGGTCGAACTGGCCGCCGCCTACGACGCGCAGGGCGCGGACGAGCTGACCTTCCTCGACGTCACCGCGTCGTCGTCGGGCCGCGGAACCATGATCGACGTGGTCACCCGCACCGCGGAGCAGGTCTTCATCCCCCTCACTGTGGGTGGCGGCGTGCGCGCCGCCGAGGACGTCGATCAGCTGCTCCGCGCCGGGGCGGACAAGGTCAGCGTCAACACCGCCGCGATCGCGCGTCCCGAGCTCCTCGAGGAGCTCAGCAGGCGCTTCGGCTCCCAGTGCATCGTCCTGTCCGTCGACGCCCGGACGGTCCCCGAGGGTGAGACCCCCACACCGTCGGGGTGGGAGGTCACCACCCACGGTGGCCGTCGGGGCACCGGGATCGACGCCATCGAGTGGGCCCGGCGTGGCCAGGACCTGGGAGTGGGGGAGATCCTGCTCAACTCGATGGACGCCGACGGCACCAAGGCGGGGTTCGACCTGGACATGGTCCGGGCGGTGCGTGCGGCGGTGACGATCCCCGTGATCGCCTCCGGCGGTGCCGGCGCGGTCGAACACTTCGCCCCCGCGGTCAAGGCCGGTGCCGACGCGGTACTCGCGGCCAGTGTCTTCCACTTCGGCGAGATGACCATCGGTGACGTGAAGAACGCCATGGCGGCCGAGGGGATCACGGTCCGATGAGAAATCCCGTCCTGGATCCGTCCATCGCCGACCGACTCTCCCGCACCGCGGAGGGGCTGATCGCTGCGGTCGTGCAGGATGCGACCTCCGGTCGGGTCCTCATGATGGCGTGGATGGACGACGCCGCCCTCGCCGAGACGCTGGCCACACGGCGCGGGGTGTACTTCTCGCGCTCCCGTGGGACGCGGTGGGTCAAGGGGGAGACCTCCGGACACGTACAGCACGTACGCAGCGTGGAGATCGACTGCGACGGCGACACCGTCCTGCTCCGGGTGGACCAGTCAGGGGCCGCCTGCCACAACGGCACGATCAGCTGCTTCGACACCGACACACTCCTCGGGGAGGACTGAGCCCGTGCCCTTCATCCAGATCAACCAGCTCGACGGGATGGACCCGCAGTCCAAGGCCCGGGTGATCGAGGCGGTCACGGCCGCCTACGCCGAGGCCGCGGCCAAGGACCCGGCCAAGGTGTGGGTGCTCGTCAACGAAATGCCGCACGACTCGTTCGGGATCGGCGGCCGGGTCGTCGGATGAGCACCAGGACCACCACCTTCGAGCAGTTCCGGGCGCTCGCCTCGGGCCACCGGGTCGTCCCCGTGGTGCGTACGGTGCTCGCCGACTCGGAGACGCCGCTGTCCGCGTACGACAAACTCGCGGCGGACCGTCCCGGGACCTTCCTGCTGGAGTCGGCCGAGCACGGGCGTTCGTGGTCGAGGTGGTCGTTCATCGGCTGCGGCGCGGCCGCGGCCCTGACCGTCGACGACGCGGGCGAGGCCACGTGGTTGGGGCACGTCCCCGCCGGGGCGCCCACGGGCGGCGATCCGCTCGACGCACTGCGCCGGACCCTCGACCTGCTGCGGACCGACCAGATCGCGGGCCTGCCACCTCTGACGTCCGGGATGGTGGGCTACCTCGGGTACGACATCGTGCGCCGACTCGAGCGCATCACCCCCGACACCACCGACGACCTCCACGTCCCGGAGCTGGTCCAGATGCTGGCCACCGACCTGGCCGCGTTCGACCATCACGAGGGCCGGATCCACCTGATCGCCAACGCCGTCAACTGGGACGGGAGTGACGATCGGGTCGAGGAAGCCTACGCCGACGCGGTGGCCAGGGTGGACTCGATGACGGCGAGGCTCGCGGCTCCCGGTGCCGGCGGGGTCAGCGTGTTCGACACCCCGGATCCGCAGATGCGCCGTCGCACCGACGAGTCGACCTACCACGCGCGGGTGGCCGACATCATCGAGCAGATCTACTCCGGAGAAGCCTTCCAGGTGGTGCTCAGCCAGCGCTTCGAGGTCGACACCTCGGCCTCGCCGAGGGACGTCTACCGCATCCTTCGCACCACCAACCCGAGTCCCTACATGTACCTGATGACGGTCCCGGACGGCACGGGAGACGACGGATTCGGTGGCACCGCGTTCACCATCGTCGGATCGAGCCCCGAGGCCCTGGTCAAGGTGCAGGACGGGCTGGCCACGACTCACCCGATCGCCGGGACCCGGCCGAGGGGTGAGGACGACGAGCACGATGTCCTGCTGGCCAAGGACCTGGTGGAGGACGCCAAGGAGAACGCCGAACATCTGATGTTGGTCGATCTGGGCCGCAACGACCTCGGCAGGGTCTGCGAGCCGGGCTCCGTCGTGGTGACCGAGTTCCGCCAGGTCGAGCGGTACAGCCACGTGATGCACCTGGTCTCCACCGTGACGGGACGCCTGGCGGAGGGGCGTGCGGGCATCGACGCCGTCACGGCCTGTTTCCCGGCCGGCACCCTGTCGGGCTCGCCCAAACCCCGCGCGCTGCAGATCATCGAGGATCTCGAGGACACCCGCCGCGGGGTCTACGGCGGAGTGGTCGGGTACGTGGACTTCGCCGGCAACGCCGACCAGGCGATCGCCATCCGGTCCGCGGTGCTCAAGGACGGGACCGCCTACGTCCAGGCCGGGGCCGGGATCGTCGCCGACTCGGTCGCGGCGTCGGAGGACGAGGAGTGCCGGAACAAGGCGATGGCCGTCCTCCGGGCCGTCGCGGCGGCGGACACACTGAGGCCCGCGGGCCCCACGGGTGGCGCTGGTGGCACGGAGACGGAGGGGGAGAACCGGTGACCCAGAGCACCCGGCTGCGCATCCCCGTCCTGTTGCTGCTGGTCGGTGCCGTCCTGTTGTGGATCGCCTCCCGGATGGTGTGGTTGGACGTGGTCGCGTTCAACGACCAGTCGGGTGAGGCCCGGCGCAGCCTGACGGGTGGGCAGTGGCAGCCGGCGCTGGTCCCGTTGGCGCTGGGTGCTCTCGCCGCGGTGGCCGCGGTGGCCCTGGTCCGGGGAACCGCAGCGCGGGTGGTCGGGGCCGTCATCATCCTCCTGGGTGTGGCCACCGGCGCGCTGCTGGTCTCGACCGTCGGCGGCGTGGACCGGGACCGGGTCCACTCGACGGTGACGGGGGAGGAGGAGTTCGGCCGCACCAACGCGGGCCCGGGGACGGCCGGCGCACAGGCTGTGCCGGAGTGGTCCGAGATCACGGAGATCTCGACCCGGTCGCCCGGTCCGGCACTCACCGGAGCCGGAGCGCTGGCCCTCATCGCCGCGGGAACCGTCCCCATGATCTGGCCGGCCCGGAAGGTTCGGCGTGATGACCTCTACGTGACCCCGGCGGCGCGCCGAGCTGACCCGCCGTCCGGTGAGGCCACCGTCGACACCGGTCGTGACCTGTGGCAGGAACTCGACGACGGACGCGATCCCACGCGCTGAGCGTCCGCGACCGGGTCCCGATTCTCAGAACCCCGCCTGCTGCCTCTATTGTTGATCTCGATCACACTTCCTGCCCGAACACTGCAGAGGGAGGTCACGGTGGGTACCGTGCTCGACTCGATTATCGACGGGGTCCGCGAGGACGTCGCGGCCCGCGAGGCTGTCATCGACCTCACTGCGGTCAAGAAGGCGGCCCAGTCGGCGCCGGACCCGCGTGACGCGCTCAAGGCACTCCGCGGCGCCGGGGTCGGCGTCATCGCCGAGGTCAAGCGCGCCAGTCCCTCGAAGGGGCCACTCGCCGAGATCCCCGATCCCGCCGTGCTGGCCCGGATGTACGAGGAGGGCGGCGCCCGCATCATCTCCTGCCTGACCGAGGAGCGTCGATTCAACGGCAGCCTGGCGGACCTGGACGCCGTCCGCCGCGCGGTCGACATCCCGGTGCTCCGCAAGGACTTCGTGGTGGGCCCGTACCAGATCCACGAGGCCCGGGCGCACGGCGCGGACCTGGTGCTGCTCATCGTGGCCGCGCTCGAACAGGACGCACTGGTATCCCTGCTGGACCGGACGGAGTCGCTCGGGATGACGGCCCTGGTGGAGGTGCACACGGAGGAGGAGGCGGACCGTGCCCTGGAGGCGGGCGCCACCGTCATCGGTGTCAACGCCCGCAACCTCAAGACCCTCGAGGTCGACCGTGACGTCTTCTCCCGCATCGCACCCGGACTCCCGTCCGGGGTGGTGAAGATCGCCGAGTCGGGCGTCCGCGACGCATCCGACCTCCTGGCGTACGCCAGCGTCGGTGCGGACGCGGTACTCGTCGGCGAGGGCCTGGTGACCAAGGGCGATCCGCGCGCGGCGTGCAACGCCCTGGCCACGGCGGGTTCCCACCCGTCCTGCCCGCAGGGACCCCGCTAGGCCCCCGTCGCACACTTCCGGCAGACTGGGAGCCGTGAATTCTAACGAGCTGACACCGCTGCCCTCGATGGGAGACGTGCTCCGGACGACCACCGGACACGAGCCCGACCAGCGAGGCCACTGGGGCGCGTTCGGTGGTCGATACGTGCCCGAGGCGCTGATGGCGGTCGTCGACGAGGTGGCCGACGCCTACGCCAAGGCCCGCGCCGACGACGCGTATCTGGACGAGCTGGACCGTCTCCAGCGCGACTACTCGGGTCGGCCGTCGCCGCTGTACGAGGCGGGGCGTTTCGGCGCCGAGATCGGCGCACGCGTCTTTCTCAAGCGCGAGGATCTCAACCACACCGGATCGCACAAGATCAACAACGTCCTCGGCCAGGTCCTGTTGGCGCACCGCATGGGCAAGAAGCGTGTCATCGCCGAGACCGGGGCCGGCCAGCACGGTGTCGCCACCGCCACGGCCTGTGCATTGCTCGGCCTGGAGTGCAAGATCTTCATGGGTGCGGTGGACGTCCGTCGCCAGGCGCTCAACGTCGCACGGATGCGTCTGCTCGGCGCGGAGGTCGAGGCCGTGGAGGTCGGGTCCGCGACCCTGAAGGACGCCATCAACGAGGCCATGCGCGACTGGGTGTCCCGAGCGGACGACACCTACTACGCGTTCGGCACCGCCGCCGGCCCGCACCCGTTCCCCACGATGGTCCGCGACTTCCAGCGGATCGTGGGCACGGAGGCGCGCGCCCAGATCCTGGACCGGGTCGGACGACTTCCCGATGCCGCCGTGGCGTGCGTGGGTGGTGGGTCCAACGCGATCGGGTTGTTCCACCCGTTCCTCGACGACCCGGCGGTCCGCCTGGTGGGCTGCGAGGCGGGCGGCGACGGCGTGGCGTCCGGTCGCACCGCCGCGACGGTCAACGCCGGCCGACCGGGCGTCTTCCAGGGTTCGTACGCACACCTGATGCAGGACGAGGACGGCCAGA
>NZ_JAALDX010000166.1 GCF_014145095.1 Dietzia sp. SLG310A2-38A2
ACGACCTGGTTGCGGAGGTCACGCTCCTCGAGGCCCGACTCGGTTCCCACCCGCAGGACGCGCGGAAGACCCGCGCCTCCGCCGAGGCTCTCGCCGAGCAGCTCCCGACCGCTGCCGCCGTGGGGGATCTCGACGCTCTCGCGACCCGACTCGCCGCCGTGATCGAGCGCTCCGGCGCCGTCGAGGTCGAGGCGCGCCAGCGCAAGGACGAGGAGCGCGCCACCGCGATCGCCCGCAAGGAGGCGTTGGCCGTCGAAGCGGAGGAGATCGGCGAGTCGTCCACTCAGTGGAAAGCCGCCGGAGACCGCCTCCGGGAGATCCTCGACGAGTGGAAGACCATCCGTGGCATCGATCGCAAGACCGACGATGTCCTGTGGAAGCGCTTCTCCAAGGCGCGCGAGGCGTTCAACCGGCGCCGGGGTTCCCACTTCGCGGAGCTCGACCGCACTCGCGCCTCGGTCAAGCGGGTCAAGGAGGAGTTGGTCGAACGCGCCGAGTCCCTCTCCGGCTCGACCGACTGGAACGACACGGCCACCGCGTTCAGGCGACTCATGGACGAGTGGAAGGCCGCGGGCCGCGCTCCCCGAGAGGCCGACGACGCCCTGTGGAAGCGCTTCAAGGCAGCCCAGGACACGTTCTTCGATGCCCGCCACGCCGCGGCGGCCGAGCGGGACGCGGAGTTCGAGGGCAATGCGGACGCCAAGGAGGCGCTACTCGCCGAGTACGCGGCCCGGATCGACCCGGGCAAGAATCTCGAGGCGGCTCGTTCCTCGCTACGGGAGTTGCAGACCCGCTGGGAGGAGATCGGCAAGGTCCCGCGGGAGAGGATGGGACAGCTCGAGGGACGGATCCGTGCCCTGGAGAAGTCCGTGGCCGACGCGGCCGACGCGGAATGGCGACGGACCGACCCGGAGGCCAAGGCCCGCGCCGCCCAGTTCTGGGTGCGAGTGGACGATTTCGAGGAGCAGGCGGCAAAGGCCGAGGCCGCAGGCAGGTCGAAGGACGCCGAGAAGGCCCGTGCCCAGGCAGTGCAGTGGAAGGAGTGGGCCGAGGCCGCCGAGAACGCAGTCGACACACGCTGAGCGCACCGTGCCCTGGTTCAGTTGTGCCCTGGTTCAGTCGCGGAGGCGGACGGAGTCCTCGAGCTCGCGCTGTTCCGGGGTGCGCGCCCACAGGACGCCGGCCAGGGTCATCACCAGTAGCACCACCAGGATCACGCTGACGTACAAGCCGATCCCGGGCGCGCCGAAGTCCTGGAAGTCGGGGTTCGGTCCCCGTCCGGACTGGCGCAGCCAGATCGCCAGCATCCCGTAGACCGTGGCCACGCAGCTGGCGCCCCAGGCGATCCCCGCCGCCCACCACTTCTGCGTGATGATCATGACGGCGCCGAACAGGATGGTGCCGACCGAGTAGAGCAGGACGAACACGTGGGAGGGCAGCGAGGTCTGTTGGTCTCGGGCCGCCTCGGTGAAGAAGAGCACGTCCAGACCACGCACCCCGTCGCTGTGGGGAAGCGCGAGAGCGGCGGCGAGCAACACGATCAGGAGAGCCGACGCCAGGTAGGCCTTGCCTATGACGAGGGTGTGGCCCAGCATCCTGTCCCTGCGTCGGAACTCCGAATCCACGGTCCTGGTGGATTCCATGATCCCCTGGATGGGGTCCGGGCGGTCAGCGGTGTTCACGTGAGGCATCCCTTCTGGGTGGTGTCGGAGGCGAGGACGTCACGTCGCAGCGTGGGCAGTCCGAGCCCCACGCCGATCGGAGGTGTCTCCGGCTTCTCGCCGGCCTCGTGCCTGTCGCCCGCCCTGGTGGCCCGACAGGTCAGCACGCCGTCGTCGGCGAGCAGGTGGTGCGGGGCGGCCGAGGTGATTCGGGTGGTGACCACGTCACCGGGTCGGACCCGCCCTCCGTGCTCCCCCACCGGGGCGAAGTGCACGAGACGACCGTCGCGGGCCCTGCCGGTCATCCGCGCGGTGGCGGCATCCTTGCGGCCCTGGTCCGCGGTGACGAGCAGCTCGACCTCACGACCGACCTGCTGCCGGTTCTCCTCGAGAGTGATCCGCTCCTGCAGTTCGATCAGTCTCTCGTAGCGCTCCTGCACGACGGACTTGGGGATCTGGTCATCCATCGTCGCCGCCGGAGTCCCTGGGCGCGGCGAATACTGGAAGGTGAACGCGCTCGTGAAGCGCGCCTTCTCCACCACGTCGAGGGTGGCCTGGAAGTCCTCCTCGGTCTCGCCGGGGAATCCGACGATGATGTCCGTGGTGATGGCCGCGTGCGGCATCGCGGCACGCACCCTGTCCAGGATGCCCAGGAAACGTTCCGACCGGTACGAACGGCGCATCGCGCGCAGGACACGGTCCGAGCCGGACTGCAGGGGCATGTGAAGCTGCGGGCAGACGGCGGGGGTGTCCGCCATCGCCTCGATCACGTCGTCGGTGAACTCCGCCGGATGTGGTGAGGTGAACCGGATCCGCTCGATGCCCTCGACCCGACCGGCGGCACGCAGCAACTTCGCGAAGGCGCCTCTGTCGGACGGCTCGGCGGGGTCGTGGAACGACCGCCCGTAGGCGTTGACGTTCTGTCCGAGCAGGGTGACCTCCAGGACACCCTCGTCTGCCAGTGCCTTCATCTCTGCCAGGACCTCACCGGGTCTCCGGTCCACCTCCTTGCCGCGGAGGGACGGGACGATGCAGAACGTGCAGGTGTTGTTGCAGCCGACGGACACCGAGACCCAACCGGCGTAGGCGGACTCCCGGGTGGCCGGAAGGGTCGACGGGAAGTGCTGGAGCGAGTCGGCGATCTCCACCTCGGCACGCTCGTTGTGCCGTGAGCGCTGGAGCAAGGTGGGCAGGTGACCGAGGTTGTGCGTGCCGAAGACGACGTCGACCCACGGGGCCCGCGAGACCACGACGTCCTTGTCCTTCTGCGCCAGGCATCCTCCGACCGCGATCTGCAGTCGGGGATTGGCGTCCTTCCACGGCCGCAGATGACCGAGGGTGCCGTACAGGCGGTTGTCCGCGTTCTCGCGGACGGCGCATGTGTTGAACACCACGAGGTCCGGCAGATCGCCTCGAACCGGATCCGCCTCCCCCTCGAACGGCACGTACCCGGCCGCATCCAACACACCGGAGAGCCGCTCGGAGTCATGGACGTTCATCTGGCATCCGAAGGTCCGCACCTGATAGGTGCGTCCCTCGACGCGCTCGACACCGGTGTCTCCGGCCGTCGCCTGCAGGTCGGTCACGAGAGAATCCACGCAGGCCAGGGTACTCAGGACGACACGTGGGCCGCCAATTCGGCGTCGACCACCGTCATCGCCAACCCCGTCGGATAGCCCCGGCGGGCGAGGAACGCCACCAGCCTGCGCCGCTCCCCCTGGAGATCCGCCCCGGGACCGGAAGCGGCCGGCCTGCGGGTGAGCCGCGCCCGTACGAGCTCGGTGGCCTGCTCACGGTCATCGGACTCGTCGATGTCGGCCACCGCCCCCGCGATGTGGACCTCGGCGACACCCTTCTCCCGGAGTTCACGTTCGAGTGCACCCCGCGATCGTCCGCGTCGACGACGCCGCCCCCTGACCCACTCCGACGCGAAGTCGGCGTCGTCGAGCAGACCCCATACGCGGACCCTGTCCAGCGCCTCGTCCACGGCATCCGGTGCATGATCCTTACCCAGGAGCCGCTCCCGCAGTTCGTGATGGCTACGTGGCCGGTGGCGCAGGAGCCGGAGGGCCGCCGTCGCGGCCTCGTGGGCCTCGGGAGCCAACGGCGGCAGGTCCGAGCTACTGGACGCCCTGGTCTCCACCGCCGCGACCGCAGTGCGTAGTTCGTCCATGTCGACACACCACCCCCGCTCGGCATCGTGCGGGTCCTGCACGCTCATCAGAACTCGACGGGCACCACGTCGATAGGCGCGTCCTCATCGGACTCCGCCTCGATCTCCGCGATCTCCGCACCCGCCCCGATATTGAGCTTGTCGAGGATCTTCCGCTCGATCTCGTCGCGGACCGACGGGTTCTCCTTGAGGTACCGGCGGGCGTTCTCCTTGCCCTGGCCCAGCTGATCCGCCCCGTAGGTGAACCAGGAGCCCGACTTCTTGACGAAGCCGTTCTCCACACCCATGTCGATGAGCGATCCCTCGCGACTGATGCCCTCGCCGTAGAGGATGTCGAACTCCGCGATCTTGAACGGCGGCGCGATCTTGTTCTTGACGACCTTGACCTTGGTGCGGTTGCCCACGGCATCCGCGCCGTCCTTGAGGGTCTCGATCCGGCGCACGTCGAGACGCACCGAGGCGTAGAACTTGAGCGCCTTACCTCCCGTGGTGGTCTCGGGAGAGCCGAACATCACGCCGATCTTCTCGCGCAGCTGGTTGATGAAGATCGCGGTGGTGTTGGTGTTGTGCAGCGCACCGGTCATCTTGCGGAGCGCCTGGCTCATCAACCTCGCCTGCAGGCCCACGTGGCTGTCCCCCATCTCGCCCTCGATCTCCGCCCGCGGCACCAACGCCGCGACGGAGTCGACAACCAGGATGTCGATGGACCCCGACCTGACCAGCATGTCCGCGATCTCGAGCGCCTGCTCACCGGTGTCCGGCTGGGAGACGATGAGGTTGTCCGTGTCCACGCCGAGCTTGCGGGCGTACTCCGGGTCCAACGCGTGCTCCGCGTCGATGAACGCGGCGATCCCGCCGGCCGCCTGGGCGTTGGCCACCGCGTGCAGTGCGACGGTGGTCTTGCCGGATGACTCCGGACCGTAGATCTCCACGACACGACCCCGGGGGAACCCTCCGATGCCGAGTGCGACGTCGAGGGAGAGCGCGCCGGACGGGATGACCTTGATCGGCGGTCGGACGTCATCGCCCAGCCGCATGACCGAGCCCTTGCCGTAGGCCTTGTCGATCTGGGCGAGCGCCAACTCCAGCGCCTGCTCGCGATTCTGGGCCACACCCGTCCTGGTACCTGACTTGGCGGTGGTCTTGGCTGCCATGATGCTCTCCGTTCGTGCTGGACCTCCGGTGTCGTGCCGGACGGTCTGTGTGGTCTGCTCGCTCGCGGACGCTACGGGGCGGGTACGACAGATACCTCTCGCACGAGCCCCGGCAACCCTTCGCTGTGGAGGGGATGACGCCCTGTGGACGGGATCTCCCGTCATCACATGACCCGAGTGTAGACGAACGCCTGTTCGAGATCGAACGACACGCCGTGCAGGAGTCACCGTAGGGACTCGGGGACCTCGAACTCCGAACACAGGGCCAACCAGACCTGTTTGACGGAGGCGCCGGCGTCGATGGCCTCACCGGCCGTGCGCCCGTCGAACGCGGCGAGGTGGTGGAACCTCACGAGATGATCGGCCCGCAGGTCCCCGAAGGCCTCGACGGTCCGGGCCCTGAACTCGGTCAGTGTCATGTGCCCACCCCTTCACCACGGACGAGGACGGGCCACCGGTACGCTCCCCGGTGGCCCGTCCTCGGACGACTCACTGCTGGTCGGTCTGCGCCTGCTGCTGGGGCGGGGTGGTGGACTGTGGCTGGCCCTGGGGGAGCTGGGACGCCGAACCGGTGCCCTGACCGAGCTGACCGCCCTCGGCCTTCATCGACGCCCGGATCTGCTCGAGACGACTGTGCCCGGCCATCTGCGTCGACGCCTGTTCGACCTCGAGCATCCGGCCCTGAACGGAATTCTGGGCGAGCTCCGCCGAACCGAGGGCGTTGGCGTACCGCCGCTCGATCTTGTCGCGGACCTGGTCGAGGTTCGGGGTGTTCCCGCCCGAGGAGACCTCGGACATGGACTGCAGAGACGCGCTGACCTGCTCCTGCATCTTGGCCTGCTCCAGCTGGCTGAGCAGTTTGGTCCGCTCGGCGACCTTCTGCTGGAGCACCATCGCGTTCTGCTCGACGGCCTTCTTGGCCTGGGCCGCGGCCTGGAGCGACTGGTCGTGGAGCCCCTTGAGGTCCTCGACGTTCTGCTCGGCGGTGACGAGTTGCGCGGCGAACGCCTCCGCGGCGTTCTCGTACTCGGTCGCCTTCTGCGTGTCGCCGTTCTGGTGGGCCTGCTCGGACATCTGCAGTGCCTGCCGGGTGGAACCCTGCAGCTTCTCGATGTCGGCGAGCTGCCGGTTGAGCTTCATCTCCAGCTGCCGCTGGTTGCCGATGACGGCTGCCGCCTGCTGGGACAGCTGCTGGTGCTGACGCTGCGCGTCCGAGATGGCCTGCTGGATCTGGACCTTGGGGTCGGCATTCTCGTCGATCTTCGAATCGAACAACGCCATGAGGTAGCGCCATGCCTTGGTAAACGGATTGGCCATCGCTGCGTGGTGTCCTTCTGCCGATTCGGACGACTGGTCGGTACCACGGTACCGAACTACGTCGGGGGGCGACCACCGGGCGTTCCCGGTGTGGGGCTCAGGCCGCGAGCACGGGCTCCGCGACAGCGTCCGGGAGCGAGACGGTGCCCGGGGGCGAGACCTCGAGTGCCGCGCGGATGAGGATCTCCCCTAGCGAGACGTCGAGAGCACCCGAGATGGACGCGAGGAGCTCACTCGAGGCCTCCTTGCGACCGCGTTCGATCTCGGAGAGATACCCGGGGCTCACCCGGGCCGCGTCGGCGACGTCCCGCAGGGTCCGCCCCGAATCGCCCCGCAGGCCGCGGAGGACCGTCCCGAGGGTCTCCCGCAGCAGCGGGGGCCCGCTCCGGTGGTCCGGTCGGGGCAGCGTGGTCATCTGGATGTTCGGCATCACGGGGTATAACGCCTCACGTCCCCGATTCGTTCCCGCCCTCGTCGACGATCCCCACCAGGAGGTCCAGGGCGGCCGCACAGGCCCCGCGACGGATCGCCCCGCGACCCCCACCCAATGAGAGCTCGGTCGACCGCGCGGCGACTCCCGGTGCGCAGATTCCCACGTGGACCGTCCCCACT
>NZ_JAALDX010000167.1 GCF_014145095.1 Dietzia sp. SLG310A2-38A2
CCGGGGGAGCGGACCGACCCCGCCCTGGTGCGGCGCACCGTACTGGACCTGCGCCGCGGCAAGGGGATGGTCCTCGACGACGACGACGCCGACACCTGGAGCGCCGGGTCCTTCTTCACCAACCCGGTGGTGCGCGAGGACGAACTCCCCACCGTGCGGTCCCGGGTCGCGGAGCGGCTGGGGGCCGAGCAGGCCGCGCAGATGCCCGCGTTCGCGGCGGCGGGAGGGGTCAAACTCTCCGCGGGCTGGCTGATCGAGCGGGCCGGGTTCGGCAAGGGGCACCCCTCGTCGTCGTCGCCCGCCCGCCTGTCCACCAAACACACGTTGGCGCTGACCAACAGGGGCTCGGCCACCGCGGACGACGTGATCGCGCTGGCGCGCGAGGTGCGCGACGGCGTCCGCGAGGCGTTCGGTGTGGAGCTGCACCCCGAGCCGGTGTGGGTGGGCTGCAGCATCTGACGCTGTTCGGCACTGCCGGCGCCGTGCCTGCCGTGCACGCTGCCGCGCTCCGACCCTGCAGCTTTCCGACCCTGCAGCTTTCCGGGCTGCCGCTTTCCGGGCTGCCGCTTTCCACCCCGGCCCCCACCGTTCCCTTCGGCCCTGGCACGCTGGGGGACGGCCTTCTAGTGTTGACCCGGCCTGTCCCGCCCCACCCCGCGCGCCAGCTCCGGCGCCACCGTCCCATCTGGAGATTCGCCCGTGGACCTCTTCGCGTATCCGGTGTCGCTCGTCATGAAGTTCTGGCACTGGGTGCTGAGCTTCGTCGTGGACCCCGGTTCCGGCGTCGCCTGGGTGGGCTCGGTGCTGTTGCTGGTGGTGACCGTGCGACTGCTGCTCATGCGGTCGATGTACCGGCAGCAGTACTCCATGCGCAAGATGGCGCAGATCGCTCCCAAGATGAAGGAGCTGCAGAACAAGTACAAGGATCGCAAGACCCCCGAGGACCGCCAGGAGCAGGCCAAGGAGATGCAGGCCCTCTACGCGGATGCCGGGGTCAATCCCGCCGCCGGGTGTCTGCCGCTGCTCGTGCAGATCCCGGTGTTCCTGGGCCTGTACTACGTGCTGCTCAACTTCTCGCCACGTGGGGTGTCGATCGAAGAGGCCTCGACCATGACCAACGGGGCGTTCCAGCCCGAGCAGGTCGCCTCCTTCCTCAACGCTGAAATCTTCGGGGTCCCGCTGGCGTCGTACATCCGGATGCCGCAGGACGTCATGGACTCCCTGCACCCCGGGCTGGTGCGCGAGGACATCCTCATGCTGGCCGTGCCGCTGTTCGTCCTGGCCGGCATCGCCACCTTCATCAACATGTGGAACTCGTTCCGCCGGCAGAAGGCGGCCAAGGCGGCCGAGCAGGAGGCGATCGCACAGGTCGACGCCGACGAGAAGGCGGGCGGCCCGGTCGTCGACGGCGAGGTGGTCGAGATCGACGGCGAGAAGCCGGAAGACCCCGACAAGGCCGACGACGCTGCAGGCACCAATGGGACTCCCGCCACGGTCGGCGCGGCGGGCTCCACGGGTGCGGCGGGCAAGCCGCAGGATTTCCAGTCGATCGCCGAGTCGATGACCGAGTCGATGAACCAGTCGATGAAGATCATGATGTACCTGTTCCCCTTCTTCCCGATCGTGGGCGCGTACTTCTTCAACTTCCCCATCGCGATCGGCATCTACTGGCTCACGAATAACATCTGGACCGCGGTGCAGTCGCACTTCTTCATGGAGAAGCTGGAGAAGGAGCTTCCCATGACCAGCCGCGAGGGCCTGCCCCCCAGCGCGTTCATGTGAGCTAGGCCCCCGCCGCGAACCTCCAGTGGTCGTGATCATCGCGCCGGAGGTCGCAGCTGGCGAGGCGATCAGGCCGATTCTCCGCGCTAGCTGCGACCAGTATCCGGGCCGGGGCTCGCCTGCTCTCCGCACCGGGTTGGTCCCATCGGTCTCGAGGGGCCCGGCGAGTCGTCGGAGCACGCGCAATGTCGGCTCCCCAGCCCAGCGAGCGTGACCGTCCAGCCCTTGCCTCCGGTCTCCCCCGGGCGTACCGTGCACAGCGGAAGTCGGCAGGCGCACGACGCGACCGCGGAGAGATCCCGGTCGCGAGGGGTGCCAGCCGAGAACTCGACACGAGGAGACTTCAGGACAGTGCTCGACCCCAGGTGAGACCCGGCCCACCCGCCACCTCCCTGGAGTACCCATGTCTTCCCTCGTCCTGTCGGACGTCGCGTACGCGTTCCCCGACGACACCCCACTGTTCACCGGACTCGACCTCGCGTTGCGTCCCGGTTCGACCGCCGTCGTCGGTCGAAACGGCGCCGGCAAATCCACGCTGCTGCGTGTGATCGCCGGTGAACTCCCGCCCTCCACCGGATCGATCTCCGTCGACG
>NZ_JAALDX010000168.1 GCF_014145095.1 Dietzia sp. SLG310A2-38A2
TGTGCCCGCCGCCCCCGTTGACGGGGGCGGCGGGCACACCGGGGAAGTGGTGGGGACCGGTCCGCGCAGACAATTCACGAACCCGGGAGCGCGGCCGGGGGCTGTCAGCTCAGACCCACCAGCGGCGCAGCACGTGCGCCAGCCCCGCCTCGTCGTTGGTCAGCGTGACCTCGTCGGCCGCGGCGTGCACCGATGGGATGCCGTTGCCCATCGCCACCCCGTGGTCGGCCCACCGCAGCATCTCCAGGTCGTTGGGCATATCGCCGAAGGCGACCGTCACCGGGACCGCGGACGGCACGGCTGTGAACGCCGCCGTGGCAGCGGCGATCTCCGCCAGGCCGCTGGCCTTGGTCACACCGCGGGCCGCGAACTCGATCAGCCCGTCGGTCGTGGAGTAGGTGACGTCGGCCAGGTGGTCGACCTCGCCGCGGAGCGCGGCCACCATGTCGGCGCTGGGCATCCCCGGAACCCGGGCCAGCAGTTTGAGGACCGGCGTGGAGAGCACCTCGGCGTGCCCCACCTCCAGATGTGCGGGGTGGATCCATGCGTGCTCGTAGTCCGGGCTGGCCACGAAGTCGGCGTCCGCCGCGTCGGTGCCCAGCCGTTCGGCCGCAATACCGCTGTGTGGGAGCCTCCGACGCAGGACCTCGTCGATCGCGGCGAGAGTGTCCGATTCGAGCAGCCGGGTGGACAGGAACTCGCCGGTGTCGGTGTCCATGATCACCGCGCCGTTCGCGCAGACCGCGAGCGGCGCGACCGGCAACTGGTCGACGACCTGGTCCAGCCACCGCGGGGGGCGCCCGGTGGCCAGGACGAACGTCGCCCCGTCCGAAACGAGGTCCGCCACGACGGCCCGGTTGGCCTCCGGGATGAGGCTATCGGTCCCGAGCAGGGTCCCGTCGACGTCCGTGGCGACGAGCAGGGGTCTGGAACGGGTCACGGAGCGTCCGGGCCCGCCGGTCCCTTCGGGGCGTCGGAGGCGTCGGCCGACGGATCCACTGCCTTCTCCGCCCGCCGGCGCATCCGCTCGGCGTGCTCGGCCTCGTCGAGGGCGGTGGCCTGCTCCAGGGTCGGGGCCGAACCACCCAGACGGGCCGGGACCCAGTTCGCACCGGGCGGGTACGGACCGTAGCGCTGCGCGTACTCATCCTGCAGCCGTTCGAGTGTGGCCTGGATCCGCGAGCGCAGTTCCTCGGTGCACTCCTCCACCGGCTCGTAGGCCGGAGTCGGCTCGCCGACCTCCATCATGATCGGCACCTTCGGGCGCACCAGCTTCTTGGGCAGGCCCTTGGTCCACACCCGCTGCGAACCCCACAGGGTCACGGTGATGATCGGCACGTCGGCGGCGAGCGCCATCCGCACCGCACCGGACTTGAAGCCCTTGACCTCGAAACTGCGGCTGATGGTGGCCTCGGGGAACACGCCCACCAGCTCACCGGCCCTGAGCCGGTCCACCGCCTCGTCGAACGACGCCTTTCCGGCCGTGCGGTCCACCGGGATGTGCTTGAGCTCCCGCATGATCGGCCCGGAGATCTTGTGGTCGAACACCTCGACCTTGGCCATGTAGCGGATGAACCGCTTGTGCAGACGCGCCGGGATGCCGCCGTAGACGAAGTCGAGGTACCCGGTGTGGTTCATCACCACCACGGCCCCGCCGACCTCGGGGAAGTTGCGCTCGCCGCGCATCGTGATGTCCAGTCCCTGGACCTTGAACATTGTCCGGGCGAACCCGATGATCCCCGTATAGAGCAGCTCCACGGCCCCCAGCGTAGCGGCCCACCCCCGGCGGTGTGATCCGCTGCCGGTAGGTTCGGCGGGGTGGATGACGACGAGCCCTTCGATTCGGTCGACCCCGCGGCGCGCAGCCGCCACTATTCGTGGCCGCCGCTGCCCACCGCCTCCGAGCGCAGCCCGCACGCGGGTCTGGACGCCCTGCGGAGGATCATCGACGGCGAGCGCCACCTCTCCCCCGGCGCGCACACCCTCGGCCTGGCACTCTCGTCAGCCTCCGATCGCGTGGTCACCATGACCGCCACACCCGGCGAGTGGGCACTGAACAACGGGGGGACCGTGCACGGCGGGATCGTCTCGGGGTGGGTCGACTCCGCCCTGGGCTACGCCACCGCGACGGTCGTCGACGAGGGCGTGGGCTACAGCACGCTCGACCTGACGGTCCGGTACATCCGCGCGCTCAGGCTGGAGAAGACCCCCGCGACGATCCACGCCGAGGTCGAGCACGTGGGTCGGTCGACGTGCGTCGTGCAGGCCAAGGTCCTCGACACCGACGGGCGGACGTGCGCCAGCGCGAGCGGCGTGATGATGCTCTTCCGCCCCTGACCCAGGGGCGGCAGGACGACGCCGCCCCGGTCATCACGACTAGCGGGGCGGCTCGAGCACGTCCTTGCCGACGAACGGCCGCAGCGCCTCGGGCACGACCACGGACCCGTCCGCCTGCTGGTGGTTCTCCAGGATCGCCACGAGCCATCGAGTGGTGGCCAGCGTGCCGTTCAGGGTGGCGGCGGTCTGGGGCTTGCCCCCCTCGCCCCGGTAGCGCACACCCAGCCGGCGGGCCTGGAACGTCGTGCAGTTGGACGTGGACGTGAGCTCCCGGTAGGCACCCTGGGTCGGGACCCACGCCTCGCAGTCGTACTTCCGTGCGGCGGACGACCCGAGATCTCCGCCGGCGATGTCGATCACCCGGAAGGGCAGTCCCATGGCCTTCAGCATCTCCTTCTCGAAGCCCAGGAGCCGCAGGTGCTCCTCGTGGGCCTCCTCCGGCCTGCACCAGGAGAACATCTCGACCTTGTCGAACTGGTGCACGCGGATGATGCCGCGGGTGTCCTTGCCGTGGCTGCCGGCCTCGCGCCGGAAACAGGAGGACCAGCCGACGTAGCGCTTGGGCCCGTCCGCCAGGTCCAGGATCTCGCCCTGGTGGTAGCCGGCGAGCGCGACCTCGGAGGTGCCCACCAGGTAGAGGTCGTCGGCCTCGAGCCGGTAGATCTCATCGGCGTGGGCGCCCAGGAAGCCGGTGCCCTGCATGATCTCCGGGCGCACCAGGACCGGCGGGATCATGAGCGTGAATCCGTTGGCGGTGGCCTTCTGCGCCGCCAGCTGCAGCATGCCCAGCTGCAGGAGGGCGCCGTAGCCGGTGAGGAAGTAAAAGCGCGCGCCCGAGACCTTGGCGCCGCGCTCCATGTCCAGTAGTCCCAGGCTCTCGCCGAGCTCGAGGTGGTCCTTCGGCTCGAAGTCGAAGGTCGGAATCTCGCCGATCCGCTCGATCTCCACGAAGTCGTCCTCACCGCCGGCGGGGGTCCCCGCCTCCACGACGTTGGAGAGCAGTCGTTGGATCCGATCGACCTCGGCCGCGGCGGACTTCTCCGCCTCCTCGGCGTCCTTGACCGCCTGCTTGAGCGCACCCGCCGCCTCGAGCAGAGCGGGGCGGTCCTCCGGCGACGCCTGCCCGACCTTCTTGCCGTGCGCCTTCTGCTCGGCTCGCGCCCCGTCCGCGGCGGAGATCGACGACCGGCGGGACTCATCGGCCGCAAGCAGTCTGTCGACCAGCGAGGGGTCCTCGCCGCGGGTGCGCTGGGAATCGCGGACGAGGTCGGGGTTCTCGCGGAGCAGCTTGAGATCGATCACGGCGACCAGCCTAGCGGCCCCGTCCCACCACCCGAATCCGCTACCGCGACCACACATCCGCCGCCGCGTGCGGGGAGCGGACCCGGCGGAAGGGAAGCGGATCCGGTCCGGCTCAGACGCCGAAAAGTTCGAGGAAGGCGTCCTTCTCGAACATCCGGGCGGTGTCGACCGCCGTGGGTGTGCCTCCGTTGGGGTCCGCGCCGCCCTCGAACAGCACCCGGACCACCTCGCCGTACCCCTTGAACACCGCGCCCGCGAGCGGAGTCTGACCGCGGTCGTTCGCGCGGTCGACGTCCGCGCCGCGGGCGAGCAGGGCCCGGACGGTGTCGGGGTGCCCGTTGTAGGCGGCCAGCATGAGCAGCGCGTCACCGCGCTCGTTCGTCAGGTCCGGGCTCACCCCCGCGTCGACGTAGGCGGCCAGCCGTTCGGTCTCGCCGTCCCGGGCGAGCTGGAAGAGCATCTGTGCGAACTCGAGGACCTCCGCGTCGACCCCCTCGCGCGGCGCGCGGGTTCCGCTGTCCGGGCCGCCGGCCTCGTCTCGGTTCTGTCCGCTCATGCCCTGAATCCTATCGGGGAGGCGAAGTTGCGGCATCATGGATGCGATGATCACTTCCTCGCGATCACGACACCCGGGCCGGTCACTGCTCCGGACCCGGGGCGCGGTCATGGCCTCACTCGTCGCGACCCTGTCCGGCGGGGCGATCACCGGTGGGCTCATGGCCTCGGCCATGGGTGATCCGAACTCCGCGACGGCGGAGCGGATCGCGGCCATCGTCCCGCAGGTGGACCCGAGGACGCTGTCCGGGCCCGCCTACGCCGACGCGACCCCGGGAACGTGTCTGACCTGGCAGGTCGACGCCGCCGACCGCGTCACCGCGTTCACGACCGTCGACTGCGCCGAACCCCACCGCTTCGAGGTCGCCGGCCGGATCGACCTCTCCGGGGTACCCGGGTTCGGCGAGAACACCCCGCTCCCGGACAACTCGAGGCTGGCCCCGGTCGGCACCGATCGCTGCATGCCGCTGATCACCCGCTACGCGGGGGGCCGGGAGGTCGACCCGGCGGGCCGGTTCACCGGCCTGGTCGTACCCCCGTCCGAGGAGGGGTGGGCCAAGGGCGACCACACGGTGTTGTGCGGCGTCGCCGCAGCCGAACTCGACGGTCGCTCGACCACCTCGACAGGGGTGTTCGCCGAATCGGACCAGCACCGACGGTGGGACCCCGGCACCTGCCTGGGATTCACCGACGAGGGTCTGCCCGGCGCACCGGTGCCGTGTTCGGACGACCACGCGATCGAGGTGGTCTCCGATGTCGACGTCTCAGGGATCTTCCCGGAGGCGCCCACCCCGCCTGAGCCGAGAGTGCAGTCCGAACTCACCGCCGACGCCTGCCTCGCTGCCGGGACGGCCTACCTGGGAGATGGCGAGGCCCTGCGCCGGACCACCCTCATCTCCACGCTCGTCAACCCGATCTCGCAGATCTCGTGGGCGACCGGGAGCCGCACCGTCAACTGCGGACTGATGAGGACTGCCGACCCCGGGCCCTTCGCGGTGCTGCGCGGCTCCGCGCGGCAGGGCGTCCTGATCGACGGATCCACCCCGGTGGCCCCCACCACCACCGAGGTCCCACCACCAGGGGTCGGCCAGGGGACGCCCGGAACACCGACCGATCCGGATCCCGGGACGGTGTCCGTCCCGATCCCCGGCGGCACACCGTGAGCATCGTCGTGACCGAGTCGCGGTTCGAGTCGCTCGTCGACGACGCGCTGGACTCCGTGCCGGACGCGTTGTTCACCGCGATGGACAACGTGGTGGTCCTGATCGCCGACCGCCATCCGGAGGAACCGGGCCTCCTGGGTCTGTACGAGGGCGTGGCGTTGACCGAGCGTGACACCACCTACTCGGGCTTCCTGCCCGACACCATCACGATCTTCCGGGGCGCGCTGTGCGACTTCTGTTCCACCGAGGAGCAACTGGTCCATGAGGTGGCGGTGACGGTCATCCACGAGATCGCCCACCACTTCGGGATCGAGGAACACACCCTGCACGCCCTCGGCTGGGGCTGATCGGGGCCTGACTTCTTCGACCCGCCCAGGGTGCCGGCCTTGATCGCGGCCCGCCATTCCTTCACGTGCGAATCGTAGAGCCTCTCCCGGCGAAGTACTTCGCCCTTGGCGCCGGCGGGGGCCGCAGGTTCTTCCTCCGCACCGCGCAGCGTGCACTCACAGGGGTCAACCCGGCTCCTGAACATGCCTGCCACCTGCGGAAATCCGGTTGGTGCTGGGCTTTGGATGAACGATGACTACGGTGGAGCATATGAGCGAGATTCGGGACGCTGAGTACGGTCGCCCGACGCACCTTGTGGCGCATTTGAGTGATACGCATTTCGTCGCCCAGGGCCTTCTATACGGGCAACTCGACGCCGAAGCGCGGCTGCGTCAGATCTTCGACGATCTCCGAGCCTCACGGGTCCGACTCGATGCACTGGTGTTCACCGGCGATTTGGCGGACGGGGGCGAGCCCGCGGCGTATACCCGACTCAAGGCATTGGTGGAACCGATCGCCGCAGAGCTTGGTGCGCAGGTGATATGGGCGATGGGAAATCATGATGACCGTGCTCACTTTCGCGGCACACTGCTCGAGGAGATGCCGGACGACGGCCCCGTCGATCGCGCATATGACCTCGACGGCTTGCGGGTGATCACCCTCGATAGTTCAGTACCGGGCCACCATCACGGAGAACTGGACGACTCGCAACTGCAGTGGCTGGCCGAACAGCTCGAGACCCCGGCTCCGCACGGCACGATACTGACGATGCACCATCCTCCGGTGCCGTGCGTGCAAGACCTCGCCGTGCTGGTCGAATTGCGTGACCAAGCCCGATTGATGCAGGTGCTGAGGGGCAGCGACGTTCGGGCCATCCTGGCCGGACACATGCATTACTCGACGACGGCATTGTTCGCCGGAATACCCGTTTCGGTCGCTGCAGCGACGTGTTACACACAAGACCTCAACGCACCTGTCGGATCGCAGCGCGGCCGCGACGGGGCGCAGGGATTCAACCTGGTGCACATCTTCCCCGAGACGATCGTGCACTCGGTGGTGCCGATCGGTTCGCACGCCACGGTCGGCGAACCGGTGTCGGCCGCCGAAACCGTACACCGCCTGGCGGCGGCCGGCGTCCGGATACCAGAGACCGCCGGTGAACCCGAGCAGCAGCGAGCCCCGATCGAGGTTCATCCTTCGGTTCAGGACTCACTGGTCCCCTGAGGCCCCTCGGCGTCTCCCCCGGAGGAAGCCGTCTCCCACGGTGCAGGGATGGGAAAGTAGTCGCGAAGAAATCGGGTCATGACCCGAGCGCGGGTCGCCGGGTCGACCTCGGAGGTGGAACTGTCGTTGAGGCAGAAGAAGTCCGCCTTGCGCTTTTCCAGCAGCGACTGCAACTTGCGTAAGCCAGCGTTGGTGGTGGTATCGATATACCGGTGACGAGCGGACTTCTGTACCACGGCCCGTCCACTCATCAACGCGTAATAGTGATAGAGCGAGTTGGTCACCGAGATGTTGTCACTTTTCCGGAACCTACTGGCCGCAGTGGCGACGAACTCCTCGGGAAACTCCCGCTCCATCTCCGCCATGACCGATTTGCGCAGCGGGGTCGGAGCGTGCGCCAAGTGCCTGGTCGTTAGCGATCCGAATCTGTCCTGCAACAGGCGGCGGTTCACTCGCGCCGAGTTCTCGAAACCGCTGCGCTCATCTTTGTTGAGCCCCAGCCCGATTCGCGTGTCGTCCTCGATGAACATGCTGATGCCGCCGGGAGAAAAGAACATGTCAGGCCGTACCGGGCGACCGAAGAACATATCATCGTTCGAGTACAGGAAATGCTCGGAGAGGCCGGGAATCCGATGCAGCTGACTCTCGACGGCCTGGGAATTGTAAGTGGGCAGCACGGACTGGTCCGCGAAGAACTCTTCGCTCCGCACGAATCGGACCCGCGGATCGTCTGCGAGCCAGTCAGGGCACGCTGAGTCGGTAGCGACGAAAATGCGCCGGATCCAGGGGGCGTACATGTGCACAGAGCGCAACGCATAGCGGAGCTCGTCGACCTGTCGGAACCGCGCCGCGGAGTCGTCGCCGAAACCCACCACGTGGCTCACCATCCGCTCGGCGCGGCGTCGTTGCCATTCGACATCCGAGCCGTCCACCCAGGAAAAAATCAGGTCGATGTCAAAATCGATGTCGGAGGCATGCGGTGCGAACATGTTCTCGATCGTCGGCCAGATCATCCCGAAGCGTTCAACGGTACTGCGCGTCGCCTCGCTGGACGAGATCGTGCGGCGCGTCAACGAATTCTCGACCGGCAGCACGATCCTGTCCTCCGCGAACGACCACAGTTCGATCTGGACCCCCGTATTCGCGCCGTACCGAAGGTCGCTGCGCAACTCCACCCTCGGCCGAAACAATCGAAAGATGCGGGCTTCCGGGCTCGGGGAAAGGGCCCCCTCTGCGACGAGAACCGTTCGTCGTCGCTGGTCATCGACCGTTTTGGAGTAGAACGGTTGCCGGGCAGATGCGCGTGCGAGAACCTCGGCCAGGGTTGCCCCGAGTGCTTGATCAACGGCGAGTACCGGACGCTCGTCATTTCCCCGCACCAGCAGGTAATCGATCCGGGCGGCATCGAGCGCCGCACGGATGAACAAGAGGTCCTCGATCATGGCCTCATGCGGGGTGGTCGTGGTTATCGCCTGGGCGAATCGGCCCCGGGACTGGACGACTCCGGGAGCGTCGCGCAGGCGAGACCGAAAGGCCGCGCTCGGCTGCTTGACCGGATCGTGGGTCTTCTGCTCCGGCGGTAGGAAATAGACATCTTGAGGGGCAGAAGAGTGTATGACCGGACATCCTTTCGAGCGCGAACACGCTGACGTAGACCCACACTGTACCCTTGACCAGCGCAAACAGCATCCGAACCGTCGGTTTGGGGCGATGATAGCTCTATGGTCTGCCCACCATGCCCGCACGGCGCGGCTTCTTGCAGCTTCACGTGGCGGACACCATCGGACTGGCCCGGGCACGCCGATACCGTGCCGCGACCATCCACGGCTTCGGAGTAGTGACTGCCTGCGTTCTCGCCGACTGGTCGGACTCTGGCTCGTAGGCACTGGCTTCAGGCGTTCACGGATGATGGCTCGTTCGAACTCGGCGAACGCCCCGAGCAGCGGCAGCATCAGATCGGCTCTCAGTGGCACTGCCGCGGAAGGGGCGAGACAGTACTTCGGAGGACCCGCATTCCACGCTCACCCGGACCGTGCCCCTCCGGACCCGCGCCCCCTCAGAACTCCGGGCGTCCGAGGTGATCGCCCCACCGCTCGCAGGACCACCCGCCGCGATCCGGCGCCAACTCGATGACCCCGCAGTTGGGGATCCGGTTGACCAGCGCCCACTGTGAGGGCACGGCGCCGGCGAACACCGCGATCATCCGCATGAGGGTGCCGTGCACCACCAGCACCACGTCGATGCCGTTGTCGAGGTGGCTCTCGCGGAGCTCCGTCACCAACGGCATCGCGCGCTCCTGCACGGCCAGCGCGCTCTCGCCCCCAGGCAGGCACGAGGTGAGGTCACCGTCCTCCAGCCAGTCCCGCACGACCCGGTTGTACGCCAGCAACGCCTCGGTGCCGGTCCTCATCTCGTACTGACCGGCCTGCACCTCGTAGATCCCCGGCACGGCCTGGGTGGGCAGCGCCGTCGCGTCGGCGATCAGTCCGGCGGTCTCGCGGGCACGCGCCGCCTCGGAGCTGAGGATCACGCTCGGTGCGATGCCGGATGCGGCGAGTTCGGCGCCCACCGTCCGCGCCTGGTCCCGCCCGAGGTCGGTGAGGGGAGCGCCGGGCAGGGCGGTGTCCAGGGCGCCGGCGACGTTGGACGGGGTCTGCCCGTGCCGGACCAGGTGCAGTCGCGCGCTCACCGCTCGTCGACCCCGTTCTCATCGACACCGTTCTCATCGACGCCGTGCCGGAGACCGTCGATCCAGTCGAGCGCCTCGGAGCGGTCCGGAGGTGCGGAACCGGCGCCGACACCGTCCGCGACGGGCCACGATCCGAGGAAGCGCAGGTCGGCCGTCCGATGGTGCAGTGCCGCCAACGCCTCGGCCACCACGGGGTCGTCGATGTGACCGACGAGGTCCACGTGGAAGAGGTAGGTGAACCGCTCGACGCGAGTGGGTCGTGAGCCGATCCGGGTGAGGTCGATGTCGCGGATCGACAGCTCCGTGAGGGCCTGGACCAGCGAGTTCGGCTCGTGCGGCAACCCGAAGACCACACAGGTCCGATCGTGTCCGGTGCGCCCGAGCGGAGGCCCCGGCCGGCCCACCAGGACGAACCGGGTGCGTGCCCCACCCACATCGGCCACGTTCTCCGCGAGTGGGACGAGGCCGTTGATCTCTCCGGCTCGCGCGGGCGCGGCGGTGGCGTCGGCGTCACCCGCCGCCACCTGTTCGGCTCCCGCCGCAGTGGACGAGGTGGTCTCGATGTGGGCGCGCGGCAGGTTCACGCCGACCCAGCGGCGCACCT
>NZ_JAALDX010000017.1 GCF_014145095.1 Dietzia sp. SLG310A2-38A2
GAGTACGGCTCGCGCGGGGCCACCGTGGTCATCGCCGACCGCGACGTCGACGGCGCCGAGCGCACGGCCCGCCAGGTCGGTCTCGTCGGCGGAACGGGAGTGCCGTACCGGTTGGACGTGACCGACGCCGACGCGTGGCAGGAGTTCGCGGACGACCTGAGGCAGCGGTACGGCGTCCCGGACGTCGTGATCAACAACGCCGGTATCGGGATGGGCGGTGGCTTCCTCGAGACCACCCGTCAGGACTGGCAGGCGGTCATCGACGTCAACCTGTGGGGGGTCATCCACGGCTGCCGGGTCTTCGGCGAGATGATGCGCGACCACGGCACCGGCGGCCAGCTCGTCAACCTGTCCTCGGCGGCGGCGTTCCTGCCCTCCCGCATCCTGCCCGCCTATGGCACCACCAAGGCGGCCGTGCTGGCCCTCAGTGAGTCGCTGCGGGGCGACCTGGCGCGCTACGGGATCGGCGTCACCGTGGTCTGTCCCGGCTTCGTCAACACCGGCATCAGCCGATCCACCCACTACGTCGGGATGGACGAGGAGTCCGAGGAGAGGACGCGGCGCGCGGCGTCCGGGCAGTACGCCCGGCGCAACTATGGCCCGGAGAAGGTCGCACGGGCGATCGTGCGTGCCGCCGACAGGAACAGCGCTGTCGTCCCGGTGACCGCCGAGTCCCGGATCGGGATGCGCTTGCACGGCCTGGCACCGGGGTTGCTGCGCGCTCTCGCGCGCGCCGACCTCACGCCGGGCTGAACCCGACCACCTCCACCGCACGGAACCGGAAGGAATCCCATGACGATCAACACCGGCACGGAGCGCGGGCGTCCTCCTCGGGACGAGGAGCAGCTGGTGCTCGTGGCCCGCGAGGTCGAGTTCGACTGGTCGGATCTGCCGTGGCACTGGATACCGGGCGACCCGGTCACCACCCACACCTTCAACGTCATGCACCTGCTGCTGCCCGCCGGCGAGGACTGGTTCGTGCAGGTGCTCCGGGAGGCCCTGCCGATGATCAGGGACGACCGGGTCCGCGAGGACGTCCTGGGGTTCATCGGACAGGAGGCCATGCACTCGCAGGCCCACGGTGGCGTGCTCGAGCACTTCACCGCCGCCGGTGTCGACGTCACCGACTACACCAGACAGGTCGACTGGGCGTTCCGGATCCTGCTCGGAGGCCGCGACCTCCGCGGGCGGCGCGCCGAGAACTGGCTGGTGGAGCGGGTCGCGCTCATCGCCGCCATCGAGCACTACACTGCCGTCCTCGGTGACTGGGTGCTCGACTCCCCGGCGCTCGACCGGGCGGGGGCCGACCCCACGATGCTCGACCTGCTCCGCTGGCACGGTGCGGAGGAGGTGGAACACCGGGCGGTGTGCTTTGACCTGCTCACCCATCTGGACGATTCTTACATCCGTAGAGTGCGCACCTATCTCCTCGTCACCCCCGCGCTGTTCTGGTTGTGGGTCCGGGGCGTCCGGTTCCTCATGGCCGTCGACCCGGAGGTCGACCGCAAGGCGCGCTGGCAGGACTGGACCTCGGCGGCGCGCCGCGGCCTCCTGCCGAGCCCCGCCGTGCTGGTGCGCGAGATCGTGCCCTACCTGCGTCGGAAGTACCATCCGAGCGCCCAGGGATCGGTCGAACCCGCGATCCGCTACCTGGCCACCTCGCCGGCGGCACGGGCAGGACACTGACATGGCGACCATCCCGGGGGAGCTCAAGGGGCACCGGCAGGGCATTCTCGGATACCGGTTGCTCGGCGCGATCGCATCGGTGGCGTTCGCCCCCGGCCTGTCCGAGGGGTGGTCGGTCGACCGGGTCCGACCCGTCGACCGGGTACGCCCGATGCGGGTCGTCGGGAAGCCGGATCTCGCGGAGGACGTTGTCGGGCTGGTTCTCGAGCCCGGGGACGGAGAGCCGACACCGTCCTGGACACCGGGGTCCCACCTCGACCTGACGCTTCCGTCCGGGCTGCGCCGCCAGTACTCACTGTGCGGCACCGACCCGGACAGGCTGATGGTGGCGGTCCGGCGTATCGGCGACGCCTCCACGGAGATCCATGAGCGTGTGCGCGTGGGGGACGTCCTGCGCACGCAGGGACCGCGGACGGCGTTCCCCTTCTGTGGAGAGCAGCGGGTGCTGCTCGTCGCCGGCGGGATCGGCATCACGCCGATAGTGGCCATGGCGCGGGAGAGTGCCGCGCGTGGGGTGGACTGGCACCTCGTCTACGCCGGACGCTCCCGCTCCTCGATGCCCTTTCTCGATGAGGTGACCGAGCTCGCAGGGGACCGGCTCACCCTGCTGGTCGACGACGAGCGTGACCGGCGCCCGACGGCCGAGGAGTTCCTCGGCTGGGCGGACGACGGCACCGCCGTCTACTGCTGCGGACCCACCCCGGTCCTCGACCTGGTCCGTACGGGGCGCCGTCGGGTCCGTGCACCGTTGCACTACGAGCGGTTCGCCCCGCCACCCGTGACCTCCGGGCGGGAGTTCGAGTTGACCCTCGCCCGCACGGGACGGACGCTTGACGTCCCGGCCGACCGGAGCGCGCTCGACGTCATCCTGGACACCGCTCCCGACACCGCGTACTCCTGCCGGCAGGGGTTCTGCGGCACCTGCCGGGTGCGGGTGTGCGACGGCGCCGTCGAGCGACGAGGGCGCGCGGGCGGGCCTGGTCGGCCGGGAGCGCAGGAGATGCTGCTGTGCACGGATCGCGCGGAGGGTGTCGGCCTCACCGTGGACCTGTAATGGTCGGTCGGCCGTACCCCACTAGGGTGGGGCGCGTGAGCGCGGACAGGGACGATGCGGGGTCGGTGAGGTCCGGCCGGGGAACCGACGGGTCCCACGGTCAGCGTCGGCGACTCCCGCCCCGGGATCGGATGCGCCAGATCACGTCGGCGGCGTCCGCCTTGTTCGCCGCGACCATCTCGGAGAAGGTCACCGTCGCGGACATCGTGAGCCGGGCGGGCGTGTCACGGGCGCTGTTCTACCGCCACTACTCCTCGGTGGACGAGGTGTTCCAGTCGGTGGTGGACCTCGTCGCCCAGGACTTCGTCGACCGTCTCCGGCTCGAGGCCACCGACGATCAGGACGCCGAACTTCTCCGGGTGCTCCACGACTTCCTCCACACCTGCCAGGAGGTGAGACTGCCCGCGAGGGCGTTGCTGCGGAACTCGCGCCTGCCGGGTACGGACGACTCGGTGGTGTCGATGGTCTTCCTGCAGGCGGAACAGGAGATCTACCGACGAGTCGGTCTCGGGGAACCGACCCGTCTGGCGAGGCTGACCGTCCGCTCGTGGTTGACGTGCATCGAGGTGCAGACGCTCGCCTGGCTCGACGGCGGCGAGGAGCACGAGACGATCGAGGAACTGGCGACACGGCTGACGGCCACCCTCAGAGCTCTCATCCATGTCACCCTGCCGACCGAGGACGAGGGCATGCTCGCGCTCGCCCGGATCCTCGGCTGACGAGTCGGCGGACACCCCCGATCGTCAGTCTCCCCCCTTTCGGGCGACGTCGAAGACCATCTTCTGTACTCCGTTGCCGTAGGCCTCGTGCTCGGTGAGGGCCAGCGGGATGGCGTCGACGTCGGCCGTGCCGAAGAGCCGCTTCCCCGCGCCGAGCAGGAGTGGGAAGACCAGTAGGTGGTACCGGTCGACCAGGCCCGCCTCGGACAGGGAGTGGCCGAGCGTCGCGCTGCCGTGCACGATGATCGGGCCACCGTCGGTCTCCTTGAGCCGAGCCACGTCCTCGGCCGACCGCAGGATGGTCGTCGGTCCCCAGTTGTCCACGAGGTCGTCGGTGGTCAGGGTGGTGGACACCACGTACTTCGGTAGGTCGTTGTACCCGGCGAACTCCTCGGTCATCTCCGGCCAGACCGGAGAGAACGCCTCGTAGCTGCGGCGACCGAGCAGGAGGGCGGTGGCCTCGTCCTGCTCACGTCCCTTGATCTCGTACGCGGCCTCGTCGAAGGGGATGTCCCGGTAGGTCCAGCCGGCGTTGCGGTAGCCCTCCTCGCCGCCGGGAGCCTCCATGACCCCGTCGAGCGACATGAAGGCGGTGATGATGAGTGTGCGCATTCTCGGTCCTTTCGGCGTGCGCTGTCGGCGCGGTGTGGGGGTGGCGCCCGGTGACGGTTCAGGCGTGGGCCAGAACCTCCGACTCGAGCCGCCGGTAGCCGGCCTCCATCCCGTCGACCATGCCGGTGCCGAGGATCATGTCGCGGAGTTCGGCGCTGTCGTAGGTGATGACGAGCGTCATCAGGGTCCCGTCCCCGACGGCCGTGAGGGTCTGCTCGTTGCGCGTCGGTGGCGCATCGGCCCCCTCCATCGTCTCGGTGAAGACCTCACGGTGCGGAGGGTCGGTCTCGATGAGCTCGCCGACGAGCGCGAACGCCTCGCCCTCGACGCCGTCGTCGGGGGCCCACTCGAAGCGGGTGGTCTCGCCGGGCGCAGAGGCGACCTGGCAGCCGACCAGGGCCCAGCCGTCGGGGCCGTGGAACCACCGGTTCAGCAGTTCCGGCTCGTGATGGGCGTCCCAGACCTGCTGGGGGGTGCCGCGCAGGATCCGGGTGAAGCGCACCTGCGTGTCGCTCAGGAGCTGCGCGGCGGTCGCGCGATCGGCGGCGAAGGAACGCAGGTCGGCCAGGACGTCGTCGATCTGGGCCATCGCGGACCGGGTGCCCTCCTCCATGCCCATGCTGAGCAGCCGCTCGAGCTCCTCGAGGCTGGTGAAGTACGTCGTGGTGGTCAGGCGGGCACCCGAATCGGTCTCCTCGAAGGAGAACACCGCGCGCATCGTCGGCATCTCGGCGTTGGGGCGGCCGTCCTCGTCGGTGAAACCGTCGAGGATCTCGAACGAGCTGCCCTCGATCACGGACAGGTGCTCCCAGTAGCCGCCGCTGCGGGTGCCGTCCGGCCCGGTCATGTAGTACTCGGACCGGCCACCGGGGTAGATGTCGTGACGAGTGAAGGTCGCCGGCCACTCCGGCGGACCCCAGAACTTCTCGAGCTGGCGCGGGTCCACGTACGCGTCCCAGAGTCGGCGGACCGTCACGGGAAAGTCGGCGACGATGGTCATCGTCAACTCCTCGAGGTCCTTGTCTACGGATGTCACTGGCATGATCGGCCCCTTCTCCTTCGGTGGTGTTCCTGGATTCGGTGGTGTTCTTGGGTTGCTCTGGTGGTCAGTCGTCGGCGAGCAGGGCGTCGAGCCTGTCGATGCGTCCCCGCCAGAGGCGCTCGAAGCCGTCCAACAGGGTCTGGGCCCTGCGGATCGCCTCGGGGTTGCCCCGGATCCGGCGTTCGCGTCCGCGGCGGTCGTCGGTCACCAGTCCGGCCTCCTCGAGGACGTTGACGTGCTTGCGGACCGCCGCGAACGACATGTCGTAGTGGTGGGCGAGGTCGGAGATGGAGCACTCGTCGGTGAGCGTGCGACGGACGATGTCCCGGCGGGTGGCGTCCGCCAGCGCCCGGAACAACCGATCGACGTCGTCGTCACTGAGATCCACCTTGTGTGCGTGATATGAAACCATTTGGTTTCATGTTAGGCCGCTGTGGGGACCAGGTCAATGGCGTGGCCGAAGTCGCCCGCCGCGATGTCGTGGGTCGCCCCTACCCTGGGTGCGTGCGGTCGAGCGTGAGGGTCCCCGAGTCCGAGGTCGAGCGGTTCGTCGGGACCGCGGCGCTGGCCCGTTCGCGGCCGTACGTGAACCCGGACGCCATCGGCGACGTGAGCTACAGCCCTGGTTCGCGGACGCTGTCGGCGCTGGTCGCGGGCAGCGGTGGCCGCCGGTACCGGACCGAGGTCGCCTTCGGGCATCCCGATCAGGGCGGCTGGTCGCGGCCGAAGCTCAGTACGTGCACGTGCCCGGTGGCGATGCGGTGTAAGCACGCCGCGGCGCTCATGCTGTTCGCCGGCGCGGATCCGGACGGCGGGGCGGACGGTGGCACCGAGCCGGTACCCGAGTGGCGGCAGCGGGTCGAGGAGATGATGTACGGGGCGGCGCAGCAGGCCCCGCCGCGGGAGTCCGAGGTCTACGGACTGCAGCTGTCGGTGGTGGCGGACGAGACCGTGGACGACGGCTGGGCCGGCGGGTTGCGGCCCGGGTTGGGC
>NZ_JAALDX010000169.1:0-9426 GCF_014145095.1 Dietzia sp. SLG310A2-38A2
GGGGCCCGGGCTGACAAGCCCGGGCCCCGCTGCCGTGGTGCCCCCGAGAGGAATCGAACCTCTGACCTTTGGTACCGGAAACCAACGCTCTATCCCCTGAGCTACGAGGGCGGGATACCGGCCTTTCGGGGCCGGAGGCCGATCACCGGGAGGTTACTTCGAACCGCCCTGCTGAACAGCGAGACCGATCGTAGCACCGGGGCGGGGCCGCGACCGCATCGGCCCCGCCCGGGCCGGGCGGACGGGGGCCAGTCGGTGTCCGATTCCGCTGCCGACGTGCTGACACCTAGGATAGGAAGACGTGACTCCCGCCGACCTCGCCGCCGTCATCCGCGCCGCACTCATCACCGTTCTCACCGAGCGTGGAGCCGACATCTCGGTGGTGCCGGACACGGTGACGGTCGAGCGCCCGCGCAACCCGGAACACGGCGACTACGCGACCAACATCGCGCTGCAGTTGGCCAAGAAGGTCGGAGCCTCCCCGCGGGAGTTGGCGCAGGAGATCGCCACCGCGCTCGCTGCCGATCCCGGTGTGGCGTCGGCGGACATCGCCGGCCCCGGGTTCCTCAACATCCGCCTCGACTCGGGTGCACAGGGGTCGCTCGTGGCCTCCGTCATCGCTCAGGGCGAGGCGTACGGCACCGGGGACGCGATGGCCGGTCGTCGGGTGAACCTCGAGTTCGTCTCGGCGAATCCGACCGGCCCGATCCACCTGGGTGGCACCCGCTGGGCGGCGGTCGGTGACGCCCTCGGGCGCGTCCTCGAGGCGTCGGGTGCGCAGGTGACCCGTGAGTACTACTTCAACGACCACGGTGCCCAGATCGACCGGTTCAGCCGGTCGCTGGCCGCCGCGGCCCGCGGCGAGGCGACGCCGGAGGACGGGTACGCGGGTGCGTACATCGAGGACATCGCCGCCCGAGTCGTCGCGGAGCACCCGGGCGTCCTCGAGCTGCCGGAGGCCGAGGGGCTCGAGACGTTCCGTGCGACGGGCGTCGATCTGATGTTCACGCACATCAAGGCGTCGCTCGCGGAGTTCGGGACGGTCTTCGACGTCTACACCCATGAGAATTCGATGTTCACCTCCGGCGCCGTCGACCGGGCGATCGAGGTGCTCAAGAGCAACGGCAACCTGTACGAGTCCGAGGGCGCGTGGTGGCTTCGCTCCACCGACTTCGGAGACGACAAGGACCGCGTCGTCCTCAAGTCCGACGGCAACGCGGCCTACATCGCCGGCGACATCGCGTACTTCCTGGACAAGCGGGACCGCGGTTTCGACCTGTGCATCTACATGCTCGGCGCGGATCATCACGGGTACATCGCCCGTCTCAAGGCCGCGGCGGCGGCGCTGGGGGACGACCCCGCGGCGATCGAGGTCCTCATCGGTCAGATGGTGAGCCTCGTGCGGGACGGCGTCCCGGTCAAGATGAGCAAGCGCGCCGGCACCGTCATCACGCTCGACGACCTGGTGGACGCGATCGGGGTCGACGCCGCGCGGTACGCGCTCATCCGCTCCTCGGTCGACCAGACCATGGACATCGATCTGCAGCTGTGGACGTCGGCGACCAACGACAACCCGGTCTTCTACGTGCAGTACGCCCACGCCCGCCTGTGTTCCCTGGCCCGGAATGCCGCCGACCTGGGGGTCACCACCGATGCCGCCGACCTGGCGCTCCTCGTCGAGGACCGGGAGGGCGCGCTCATCCGGACCATCGGTGAGTTCCCCAGGGTCGTGGCGAGCGCCGCCGAACTGCGCGAGCCGCACCGCGTCGCCAGGTATCTGGAAGAGCTCGCGGGCGCCTATCACCGCTTCTACGACACGTGTCGCGTGCTGCCGATGGGTGACGAGGAGGCCGGGCCGCTCCACGCCGCGCGGCTCGCGCTCAGCACGGCCACCCGACAGACGCTGGCCAACGGACTTCGGCTGATCGGCGTCACCGCCCCGGAGAAGATGTGAGCGCGCACCCGGCCGGGTCCCGGCACGAGTTCCCGCACGCGCCCGGGATCGGCGAGCGTCCCTCCGACGCGGGCGGGGTGATGGCCCTGGACACGGCGGTCTGGCCGCGCGGTGCGGGTCGCCGCGACGACGGGGTGGTGGAGTTCGCCGGGGTCGCGGCGGACGAGCTTGCGGCGGAGTTCGGCACCCCGTTGTTCGTGATCGACGAGGACGACTTCCGCTCCCGCTGCCGCGAGATGGCGGAGGCCTTCGGCGGCGCCGACCGGGTCCATTACGCGTCCAAGGCGTTCCTGTGCACCGAGGTGGCGCGCTGGGTGGCGGAGGAGGGGTTGAGCCTCGACGTCGCCTCCGGCGGCGAACTCGCGGTGGCCCTGCGCGCGGGGTTCCCGACCTCACGGATCACGGTGCACGGCAACAACAAGTCCGCCGAGGAACTCCGACTCGCCGTGCGTAGCGGGGTCGGGCACGTGGTCCTCGACTCGATGTCCGAGATCGCGCTGCTCGACCGTATCGCTGCCGATGAGGGTGTGGTCCAGGACGTCTTCATCCGTGTGACGGTGGGCGTCGAGGCGCACACCCACGAGTTCATCGCCACCGCCCACGAGGACCAGAAGTTCGGGTTCTCCCTCGCGGGAGGGGCGGCGATGGCGGCCGTGCGCGGGGTGTTCGCGGCACCGCACATCCGGCTCACCGGCCTGCACAGCCACATCGGTTCCCAGATCTTCGACGTCGACGGCTTCGAACTCGCCGCACGTCGCGTGATCGGGCTCCTGCGCGACATCGTCGACGAGTTCGGTGTCGAGCGCACGGCCCAGCTCGACCACCTGGACCTGGGTGGCGGACTGGGCATCAGCTACGTCTCCTCCGACGACCCGCCTCCGGTGGCTCAATTGGCCACCGCGCTGACGGAGATCGTCGACGGTTTCTCGCGAGACGTCGGGCTCGCGCCCCCGACGCTGGTCGTCGAGCCCGGCCGCGCGATCGCCGGACCCGGCACGGTCACCCTCTACGAGGTGGGCGTGGTCAAGGACGTCGAGCTCGCGGGCGGGGAGAACCGCCGCTACATCAGTGTCGACGGCGGGATGAGCGACAACATCCGGACGGCGTTGTACGACGCCGTGTACGACGCACGACTGGTGGGCCGCGCCTCCTCGGCGGAACCCGTCGTGGCGAGGCTCGTGGGAAAGCACTGCGAGAGCGGTGACGTGGTGGTGCGTGACCTGTGGATGCCCGAGGACGTGGGGGCGGGGGACCTGGTGGCCGTCGCGGCGACCGGCGCCTACTGCTACTCGATGTCGAGCCGGTACAACCTGATCGGTCGGCCCGCGGTGGTCGCGGTCCGTGACGGACGGGCACGCCTGGTGCTCCGACGTGAAACCCTGGACGATCTGACGAGCCTGGAGGTGGGACAGTGAGCGACGCAACGGCGTCAGGCGTGCGACCCGTGGGAGTGGCGGTGCTCGGAATGGGCACCGTCGGCACCGAGGTCATCCGCTACATGACGGAGAACGCGGAGGCCCTCGCCTCCCGAATCGGGGCGCCGCTGGCCCTGAGGGGTGTCGCGGTGCGCGACCTGACCCGTGACCGCGGGGTGGACCCCGATCTCCTGACGGCGGACCCGGCCTCGCTCGTCTCCCGGGAGGACGTCGACGTCGTCGTCGAACTGATGGGTGGCATCGACGTCCCCCGTCCCCTCCTGTTGGAGGCGCTCCGCCACGGCAAGGCCGTGGTCACTGCCAACAAGGCGCTGCTGGCCGAGTACACCGACGAACTGGCGGAGGCCGCGGACTCGACCCGCACCGACCTGTACTTCGAGGCGGCCGTGGCCGGCGCCATCCCGGTGATCGGACCGCTGCGTCGCTCCATGGCCGGCGACCAGGTCGAACGGGTCCTCGGGATAGTCAACGGCACGACCAACTACATCCTCTCCGCGATGGGGTCCACGGGCGCCGACTACGCCGAGACCCTCGCGGAGGCTTCCAGGCTCGGATACGCGGAGGCCGATCCCACGGCGGACGTCGAGGGGTACGATGCGGCGGCGAAGGCCGCGATCCTGGCCTCGATCGCGTTCCACAGCCGGGTGACGGCGGGCGATGTCTACCGGGAGGGGATCTCCAGGATCTCGCCCGACGACTTCGCCTCGGCCCGCGACATGGACTGCACCATCAAGCTCCTCGCGATCTGCGAGAAGCTGCGGCGGGAGGACGGCAGCGAAGCCGTCTCGGCGCGCGTGTATCCGGCACTGCTGCCCAACAGCCACCCGCTCGCCACCGTCAACGGCGCCTTCAACGCCGTCGTGGTGGAGGCGGAGGCGGCCGGCCGTCTCATGTTCTACGGGCAGGGCGCCGGCGGTTCCCCGACAGCGTCCGCCGTGCTCGGTGACATGGTCGCCGCGGCCCGCAACAAGGTGGACTCGGGTCGCGCACCCGGCGAGTCGACCTACGCGGCCCTCCCCGTGGCCTCGATGGACGAGGTCTCCACCCGGTACCACGTGCGGATGCGCGTGGCCGACAAGCCCGGGGTGCTCGCACTGGTCGCCGCCGAGTTCTCCCGCCACGGGGTGTCCATCGCGCAGGTCCGGCAGACCGAGGTCGAGTTCCCCGAGTCGGAGATGGACGATTCCGAGCCCACCGCGGAACTCACCGTCCTGACCCACCGTGCCTCGGAGCGCGCGCTCGCCGACACGGTCGCCGCGCTCTCCGACCAGGACGCGGTCTCGGTCATCACCAGCGTCATCCGACTCGAGGGAGTGGACACCGAATGAGCAGCACCCATCAGCCCGTGCACCACCGCTGGCCCGGCCTCATCGAGGCCTACCGTGACCGGCTCCCGATCGGGGACACCTGGGAGCCGGTGACGCTCTTCGAGGGTGGGACCCCGCTCCTCCCGGCGCCCTACCTCTCCGGGGTCACCGGCTGCGAGGTCTACCTCAAGGTGGAGGGCCTCAACCCGACGGGCTCGTTCAAGGACCGCGGCATGACCATGGCCGTCACCGACGCCAGGGCGCGGGGCCAGAAGGCCGTGCTGTGTGCCTCGACCGGCAACACCTCCGCCTCGGCCGCCGCCTACGCGACCCGCGCCGGGATGGGCTGCGCGGTTCTCATCCCGCAGGGCAAGATCGCGGCGGGGAAGCTGGCGCAGGCGGTCATGCACGGCGCCACGATCATCCAGGTGGACGGCAACTTCGACGACTGCCTGGAGTTGGCCCGCAAGACCACCGCGACCTACGCGGAGATCGGTCTGGTCAACTCGGTCAACCCGGTGCGGATCGAGGGCCAGAAGACCGCCGCGTTCGAGATCGTCGACGTGCTCGGACGCGCACCCGACCTGCACTTCCTCCCGGTGGGCAACGCGGGCAACATCACCGCGTACTGGAAGGGCTACAGCGAGTACCACGCGGACGGCATCGTCTCGACCCGCCCCCGGATGATGGGCGTGCAGGCCGCGGGCGCGGCGCCCCTCGTGGACGGCGCACCGGTCAAGAACCCGGAGACGATCGCCACCGCCATCCGGATCGGCGCGCCGGCGTCCTGGGACGGCGCCGTCGCCGCCCGCGACCAGTCGGGCGGCACGTTCCGCAAGCGCACCGACGAGCAGATCCTCGAGGCCTACCGCACCGTGGCGGGTAAGGACGGCGTGTACGTGGAGCCGGCCTCCGCGGCGTCGGTCGCGGGACTGCTCGACGCGCACGCCAACGGGGAGCTCGAGCCCGGTCAGACCATCGTCTGCACCGTCACCGGCAACGGGCTCAAGGACCCGGACACCGCCCTCCTGGGCATGCCCGAGGTGGAGGCCATCCCGGTGGATCCGACCGCGGTCGCCGGCGCTCTCGGGTTGGAATGAGCGACGTGGTCGGTACCGGTCCCGAGGTCTTCGGCAGCTCCGGGGGACGTATCCTGCCGGTCGGTCGCTCGGTGACCGTCGAGGTGCCCGCGTCCAGCGCCAACCTCGGGCCGGGATTCGACGCCCTGGGTGTGGCACTGGGCCTGTACGACACCATCACGGTGACCACCATCGGCTCGGGGCTCGAGCTCGAGGTCTCGGGGGAGGGAGCCGGACAGGTTCCCGCCGACGCCTCCCACCTGGTCGCGAAGGCGGTGGAGGCGGGACTGCGGGCCGGCGGCACGGGCGCCCCGGGGGTCAAGATCACCTGTACCAACGCGATCCCGCACTCCCGGGGTCTCGGGTCCTCCGCGTCCGCGGCGGTAGCAGGACTCGTGGCGGCGAACGGACTCATGGGTCACGTGCTGACCGACGAGCACCTGGTGCAGCTCGCCAGCGAGTTCGAGGGCCATCCCGACAACGCCGCGGCGAGCGTCCTCGGCGGGGTCGTGGTCTCGTGGACGGAGCGGTCCGCGACAGCCGTGACCTACCGCGCGGTCCGCATGGATGTCGATCCGACGATCGTCGCCACCGTGTTGGTGCCAGCCGAGACCTCGTCGACGGCGCAGACCCGTGGGTTGCTCCCGGAGATGGTCCCCCACGAGGACGCGGCCTTCAACGCCAGTCGGGCCGCGCTGATGTCGGTGGCCCTGGCCTCGCACCCGGAGTTCCTCCTGGCCGCGACCGAGGACCGGCTCCACCAGCCCTACCGGGCCCCGGCGCTCGTCGGCACCACCGAGTGGGTCGGTCGGCTGCGTGACCGGGGACTCGCCGCGACGGTCTCGGGAGCGGGCCCCACCGTGCTGGTGCTGGGGACCGCCGCGCTGCCGGCCGACCTGCGCGGGGACGCCGAGTCCCAGGGGTGGCAGGTTATGGACCTGCAGATCGCGGAGGGCGCCCGGGTTCTCGCCGGGAAGTGACGACCGCACCGTGGGGGCCAGGGTCAGGTCGTGATCCCGGTCAGGCGGTGGCGCCCGGTGAGATGGTGGTGACACGATAGGCCCCGTCGGCGTGGAGTGAACGGATCGCCCGCTTGTCGTACTTTCCCACCGACGTGCGGGGGATGTCGTCGACGAACGCCCAGTGGTCCGGTCGCTTCCACAGTTCGACGTGGCCTTCCAGCGACTCCCAGAGCGCCCGCGCGGTGGCCGCCGCGCCAGGCTTGAGGTGAACCAGGACCATGGGGCGGTTGCCCCAGCGTTCGTCCGGCACCCCGATCACCGCGGCATCCGCCACCCGCTCGTCCCGCAGAACGGCGTGCTCGAGTTCCACCGAGGAGATCAACTCGCCCCCCGAGGCGATGACGTCGTCCACCCGGTCGACCACGTCGAGGTAGCCCCTGGGGGAGATGGTTGCCATGTCCCCGGTACGCAGCCACCCGTCGACGAACCGGTCGGTCGCGTCGTCGCCCAGATAGCGTGCGGTGACCCAGGGTCCTCTGATCTGTAGCTCGCCGACCGACCACCCGTCGTTCGGCAGGACCCGTCCGGCTTCGACGATCCGGGCCTCGACCCCGGCGGGGAACCTGCCCTGCCCGAGGATCTGTGCCCGACGGTGGGTCGCGGACGAGTGGGGGTCGGCGCGGGCGAACGTGGCGATCGGACTCGACTCGGTGAGGCCGTAGGCCTGCATGATGGTGACCCCGTGCCGTGTGACGAAGGCGTCGAACAGAGCCTCCGGGACAGGCGAGCCACCGACCAGGACCTCGCCCAGGTGGCCGAGTGGTTGCGGGTTGGTCTCCAGGCGGCGCAGGAGGCGCTGCAGCGAGGCCGGCGTGGTCGCGACCTTGTTCGGCCGGAAGGTGGCCAGCAGGTCGGCCAGGTCGCGTCCGGAGTGCATCACCTGGCCAGGTCGCGGCCGTGCGGTGATGATGCTGGCCCCGGTCATGAAGGCCGCGTAGGGCAGCCCCCAGGACAGGACGTGGTACATCGGCACGGTCGTCAGGACGGTGTCCCCGCTGCGGAGGGCCGCGCTCTCGGCCATGCACATCTGCATCGAGTGCAGCCAGATCGACCGGTGGGTGAACGCCACGGCCTTGGACAGACCGGTGGTGCCCGAGGTGTAGGCGAGCGCCGCGGCGGTGCGCTCGTCCAGCTCGGGCCACTGAAAGGTGGTGGGTCGTCCGTCGAGGAGGGCTTCGAGGGCGTGGATCTCGACGTCGTGTCCGTCCCCGGACAGGTCGATGGCGTCGCCGGGCACCTGGGTGTCAAAGACGACGAGGTGGCGCACGTGCTCCAGGTCTACGACCACGTCGAGCGCGAGGGAGAGCAGTTCGGGATCCACCAGTAGGACGGATACGTCGTTGTCGCGAAGCGCGGCGAGGAGGAAGGACCGGGATCTCAGGACGTTGACCGACAGTACGACGGCGCCCATCGACGGTATCGCGAACATGGACTCGACAACCTCGGTGCGGCTGCCGGACAGGACGGCCACGACGTCGCCGTCGCCCACACCGAGATCGGTGAGTGCGTGCGCCGTGGCCGCGGCCCTGGCTGCGATCACGTCGTACCGGGTGGTCCGAGGCTGCATGTCCCCGACGAAACCGGTGACCGTTGAACCGGAGTGGCGCTCCGCCGCGTGGTCGAGGATCCGGGATACGAGCAACGGGGTGTCGAGCATTGTTCCGAACATCAGACCTCCCTCCGCGCGGCCACAGTGGGCTGTAGGTTACCGCCCGTCGGCGGAGATGCGGACACGCCCGTGGGACTCGCGAGGGGGACGCGTGTGGAGACGGACTGCGGGTAGTATGCTTGCCGAAGCCACGGACGCCCGGTCGTCCCCGCATCCCGAGACATCTCCAGTTCGCTTTCCGCCTTCGCGGGCGGCAGCTCGTGAGTGGTCCCGGTGGGAGCGGCCGAACGGCGAGTGGTCAACTGGGATTGTCGTGCCCGTGAGTGGGTCTCGTCCGCAGTCGACGGTCAACATGACGTCGACCCGGTGGGCATCACCTCGTGTACATCCCCCTCAGACGAATCCGTGTCCGGCCAGTTCGCCACCACGGACGGCCTCAGCGGCCACCCGGGACGCCCGTCCGCGTCCCGGACAGTTGCTCGGTGCGAAGCGGTTGACACCGCCTCGGCCCGGGCCCAGAAAGGACACCCGTGACCTCGACGGAAACCCACTCCACGCCACCGCAGGGTGCTGCATTGGCAGCCATGCGCCTGGCGGACCTCAAGTCCCTGGCCCAGCAGATGGGCCTCAAGGGGGTGTCAGGCAAGCGCAAGGGCGATCTCGTGGCGATGATCGACACCGCCCGCGGCGGCGCGTCCCAGGCT
Source organism: Dietzia sp. SLG310A2-38A2 (assembly GCF_014145095.1). Taxonomy (GTDB): domain Bacteria; phylum Actinomycetota; class Actinomycetes; order Mycobacteriales; family Mycobacteriaceae; genus Dietzia. The sequence continues at coordinate 9,112 of NZ_JAALDX010000169.1, forward strand.
CCTGCCCAGCCCTCGCCCGCGGCGACTCCGGAGAGTGCCCCCCAGTCCGACGAGCAGAAGCCCCCGAGGGGCCAGCAGGCCGGGCGCGAGCCGAAGACCGTTGACCAGGACGGTCGCCGTGACGAGGCCCGGACTCGCGACGAGGACGGGACTCGCGACGAGGACCGGACTCGCGACGAGGGCGGGGCTCGTGGTGGCCGCGAGGCCTCCGACGAGGGTCAGGGCCGCGGGGACGGGCAGGATCAGAGCGACCGGAACCGTCGGCAGGACGGCCCGCGCAGCGGGGGCCAGAACCAGGGTCAGAACCAGAACCAG